>CAYTLG010000043.1:0-12405 GCA_964438725.1 uncultured Ruminococcus sp.
ATTTAGTATCATTAGTTCTAGCAAAATTACCAGCTCGTAAAAAATTTTCGATTTGCAATTTTTATTTTTTTATGATATCATCTATGGAGTATTACAATAGTTTCGGCAGGTCAATTATGGATAATATAAGCGTTTATTACACGGACGGTTCAGAATTGCCGTCTCAAACACTTCTGCTTTACTCCGCTTCATTATATTCAGGTGAAAGCAGTGATAGCTTCACAGTAGTGCGTGATTCGGGTAAAAAGCCGTATTTTCTCTCACATCCTCACATTCATTTTTCGGTAAGCCACAGCGGTTCGATTTGGGCTGTCGCATTTGCAGAGGATGAGGTAGGACTTGATATTCAGTTTTCAAGCGAAAAAATATCACAGGACAGGGTAGCTAAAAGATATTTTCACACAAGAGAGTACGATGAATACTGTAATGGCATAGATTTTTACGACATCTGGACAAGAAAAGAAGCGGTATGCAAGCTATATGGTGTGGGAATAAACAAGAGCTTTGCCAAAACCGACACTTACTCCGGCAGTTTTGGTTCGCAGAGTTTTTTTTTGAAAGATATTTTGTTAAATTCCGACACTATTCCTCACGGAGCTATTGCATATGGACGTGATTTTGTGTATAATATCAACAAATTATAAATAACAGAGGTGTTATTATGATAACTGTATCGCATTTTTTCTCGGACAATGCACTATTTCAGGCAGACTCAGTACTTACCTTGAGCGGAAATTGTGTGCCGAACGTAAAGGTCACGCTCAAGCTGCTCTCAGCAACATCGGTGATTTCATCGGCAGAAACCATTTCTGACAGCAAAGGCAGCTTCAAGGTAACAGTAAGTACTCCGAAGCCGTCTTACGATGAGTATTCACTCTCACTCGTTTGCGGAGATGAGGAGAAAACCATATCTCACGTGCTTTTCGGTGAGCTGTGGCTTGCATCGGGTCAATCCAACATGGAAATGGCAAATGCACAAATAATCGGCAGAGAAAAGCTCCTGGAGCACGTCAGCACGATGCAAATTCGTGTATACCATGCTGAAACTCCGTCGGCAGGTGGTGCTTATGAATTTCCAGAGGAACCTGACACCTCCGGTAATGGATACTGGATATGTGCCGACAACTCTTCCACTCTTAACTGGGTATCGGCGATAGGTTTGAAGTTTATCTCCGACATATACGACAAGTTGAACAAGGATGCTGATATTCCTGTTGGTTTTCTGAACGCTTCATGGGGCGGCACCGGAATCAACACATGGCTTTCAAAGGAATACATAGACAGCGACGATGTTCTCTGCGAAAAATTAAAGAAATACGGTCTTTATCCGATTCATGAGGAATGGAACAAAAAGGGTGACCTCAACTTCCAACAGTGCTGCTGCCAGTACAATCTCAAGATAACTCCCCTGCTCGGAATGAAGGTACGTGGTGTTATCTGGTATCAGGGCGAAAACGAATGCTGGGGTGAGTTCGACCGCAGATTCTATGCCGATGCACTCAGACTGTACCATCGTATGTACACTGAACTATTTGCCGCACATGATGATTTTCTCATGATATCATCACTCATCTATCCGTGGACTTACGGTGATGGTGACTGCAACCTCGGATACCTGAACGACGCATTCGTTACGACTGCTGTGGAAGCTCCTGATAAGTTCTCGATAGCTCCCATCGGCGACCTTGAGCCTGTATGGACACAGCACAATGACTACCACCCCATTCATCCGATGAACAAATACGAAGTCGGCGAACGTCTTGCACTTCTCGCAATGAGAAAAGTTTACGGTGAAGAGGGTCAGTCAGCTCCCGCACATCTCGTTGAATACCACAACGACAACGGACACATGATACTTCGTTTTGAGGATGTAGGCGGCGGTCTTTATGTAGGCGACAAACATCCAAAAAGAAAGGCACACGGACTTTATGCCGCAGGAGAGGATGATATTTATCTCCCCGCAGAATACAAGATAATCTCCCCCGACACCCTTGAAGTATGGTGTGACGGACTTGATGAAGTAAAGAATGTATGCTATGCATTCCAGTCACTTGATGTAAAGTGCAATGTTTTCGCAGGTGACTTCCCTGTTATGCCTTTCTGCACCGAAAAAGAAAAGCGTGTTTCATTCGACCTCCATCTCTGGTATGACTCATCCGCCGACCTTTGCTGGACAGGCTTTGACACAAGCTACTTCTTCCATCCTATTTGGAGACCCCTTAACGACTCTGAGGTATGCCACGACACCGCATTTACAAATGATACTACGGCAAGTGTACATGTTGGTTCGGACGGAAAGGAATTTGGCTGCTACATAAAGAGCGGACAGTATAACAAGCTCGACCTTTTCAAGTATAAGGCTCTTGAGGCTGACTTCTACAATGCATCGCAGACTGAGCCTTCACTCGTACTGAGCGGAAAAGACGGAGATATTACGATAAAATTCGTAAAGATAAGCAATGACCATGACGGATCCGCCCGTTACTCCGCATCATTCGATGGTATTCCCGAAGAATATTTCTCAAAGATGGCTTTCGTTTTCAGCGATAAAAAGGAACGCTACCACTTTGTAAACATCGAAAGAATCAGACTTGTAAGAAAATAAAAAGCATAACAGACCCGACAGATTCTAAATCCGAACGGGTCTGTTTTTTATTTAGTTATGTGGTACCGGAGGTCTTTCGCCTTTTTCACGTGGTATGGGAGGTCTCTCACCATTCTTTGGAGGCATCGGCGGACGTTTTCCCTCATGCGGAGGCATAGGAGGTCTTTCTCCGTTGCCCCACGGCATAGCAGGTCTTTCGTCGTGTTCTCTTTCGTTGCCAATTATGAAGTCCTCTGCTGACATTCCGTCTATGGGAGTGATATAACGCTTTGCCTGAGTTGTAAAGAGATCATAATACAATCCTTTTTTCTTCATAAGCTCGGAGTGGTCGCCAATTTCTACGACAGCACCGTTTTCAAGCACGATTATCTTATTGGCAACTGTTGCAGATGACAGTCTGTGCGATACAAATATTGTTGTTTTATCCTCACGAAGTCGGTCAAACTGATTATAAATCTCCTGCTCTGCGATTGCATCAAGGCTTGCGGTCGGCTCATCAAGGATAATTACATCTGAATCACTGTAAAATGCACGTGCAATTGACAGCTTCTGCCACTGACCAATAGAAAGCTCTATGCCATTTTCCTCAAAGAATCTCATAAGCGGAGTATCGTACTTCGCAGGCAGCTTTTCGATAAATCCGTCTGCCGATGACTGTTTTGCAGCCGTGATTATATCTTCATCCTTCATTTCACGGTCTATTTCACCGAACCACACGTTTTCCTTTACGTTTACTGCGTATTTTCCGAAGTCCTGGAATATGATACCGAACATTGAGTAGAGATCCTCTGTATCGTATTCCTTGATATCGTGACCGTCAAGGAGAATACGTCCCTCGGTGGGGTCATAAAGTCGTGTCAGGAGCTTAATCAGTGTTGTCTTACCGGCACCGTTAAGTCCGACAAGAACGCAGGTATCACCGGGGTCAAGAGTAAAGCTAACGTGGTTGATAACATTACGTTCTGTTCCAGGATATGCAAAAGAAACGTCGTCGAATACTATTGTGTGCGGTGCATGATGCTGTATCTTTCTGGGTTCGGCAAGGAGAGGCACTATTCTTCTCTTTTCATTCATGAATGAGATGAGGTTATCAATGAAAAGTGTACCCTCGTAAATTGAAGCTGTAGTAGAGATAATGGTACCGATACCGCCTGCTATGGATGACAACGCACCTGTATAAAGTGAGTAGTCACCGACTTCATAACGTCCTTCTGCAACACCTTTTGCGATAAAGATGAACAGTCCGCAGTTTACAACGGTCGTTATAAGGTTGAGACAGATATTCCACACGCCCTCGCCTACAAACAGCTTTTTGAGCCCGCCGAAATATTTAAGGAATGTCTCCTGGTAACGTCCTATGAACAAATCGGAAAGGTTGAAAAGGCGTACTTCCTTTACCATATCTTTATTGGTCATAATTTCAGAATAGTATGACATCTGTCTTCTATCCTTGGAGTGATGCTTGACATACCAGAAGTTCTTTTTACGATATGCAAAGTTGATTATCGCTGTCGGAATACTCATTGCGGCGATAATAATAGGTGCAAACGGGCTTACTGCACCGAGTATTACAACAAATGAAACCATACTTATGATGGTACTGATTATAGTGAAGTTGTTGTTAAGTATCTGTATCGGACGGCTACCCGCTTCACGCTTTGCATTCTCGAATCTTTCATAGAACTCAGGCAAATCGAAGCTGGCAAGGTCAACCTCACGGGCTTTATACATTATCTTGAGGTTGATGTGGTTTACAACAAGCTCGTTTGCAATATTGTTAAAGATATTCGAGATACGGCTTACAAGTCCCGTGATAAAGTTAAAGCCGAATCTTATCACAAGAAGTGTTATTACAGTATCAAATTTGTTGCCAAGTCCTTGCACTGCGGAAGTATACGCATCAGCAAGGGTATTGAGCAATTCTTTACCGATAATTGACGATATTACGGGAGTAACACCGTTCCATATTGCCATGAACACCATAAAAAACAGTATCCACGGTTTTGTCTCCCAAACAAGTCCGAATATGTAGAAAAGTCGGTGAAAGAACTTCGTTACAACTCGTTTAATATAGTCGGGAACTTCCGATAACGATTTCGGTTTTGGTTCCTTCAGCTTTTCTATCATTTGCTCTCTTCTGAGTCTTCCGCCCCCCGGCCCTGGTCCTGGTCCCATAATTATTCCTCCGTTTCTTTTTCTGTAAGTTTTTTCAGTATTGAATAAAGCTCATCTTTTTCACCATCGCTTAGTGGTGAAAGTATCTTTTCTGCGTGTACTCGATTTTCCTCACGCATTATAACGAGTCTGTCACGTCCTGATTCTGTAAGCTCAACCACACTGACTCTTTTGTCCTCCTCTGCCTGTCTGCGACTTATCATACCATCGGCTTCCATCTTAACAAGAAGCTCCGACAACGACTGCGGACGGATATCGAGCTTATCCGCTATTTCACGCTGACTCATTGCTCCATGCTCCATAAGCATATTCATGAGTCTTACACGTCCGTGGTGCGGTGGAGGCGGAGGTGGCATTCCGTTCATGGGCGGCGGCATATCCTCAGGTGGTTTATGTCCTCTTCTCGACATTACCCCCAGCTTACGCAGCATTCCCATTATCTCTTCGTTTTTTGTCATGCAACCCCTTCTTTCGTCAGGTACCTTATTTTTATTCCATTATAGCATACACATCATGCCATGTCAAGTAGTAAGGTACCTTACAATCAATTTTTTCGTTAAGCATATTGACAAATATCCCCTACCTGTGCTATAATACCAATGTGATATCGTTTTGATATCATTTCAAATTCAACAGGAGGAGCTCATTATGAAAAATCTGAATGACGTTACTGAAAAAACGCTCAAAGCCACAAGCGGTTGGAAGGTACTTATCGCCAGTATCCTCTTATACCTTGCTGCAATCGTAGGAACCGTGTTCGGCGGCATTGGTATGGAGAGCTACGGAAACAATCACGCACTGTATATTGCACTGTTTGTTGTATCAGTCGTATATCTTTGCCTCGGCTGGATATGGTGGCTCGGTCTCAAGGTAATAGCACCGAATGAGGCTCTTGTACTCACCCTTTTCGGCAGATACGTCGGAACACTCAAGGATGACGGTTTCTTCTTTGTCAATCCGTTCTGCACTGCTATTAACCCTGCCGCTAAGACAAAGCTCAATCAGAGCGGTGATGTTTCCGGAAATGCACCTCAGTTAAGTCTCGGAAACGGTCAGATTGCTCTCGGAACATCAGTTGATATGCCTAGCAAGAAAATCTCGCTCAAGGTCATGACCCTCAACAACAACCGTCAGAAGATAAACGACTGTCTCGGCAACCCCATAGAGATAGGTATTGCGGTAATGTGGAAGGTCAACGACACTGCAAAGGCGGTATTCAACGTAGACAACTACAAGGAATACCTTTCTCTCCAATGTGATGCGGCTCTTCGTGAGATAGTAAGAATCTATCCATATGACGTTGCACCCAATGTTGACACAACAGGAGATGGAATCGCAGACGAAGGCAGTCTCAGAGGTTCAAGTGAAATCGTTGCAAACCGCATTCGTGAAAAAATCGAAGAAAAGGTTGGATTCGCCGGACTTGAAATACTTGAAGCACGCATTACATATCTTGCGTATGCCCCTGAAATTGCCGCTATAATGCTTCAGAGACAGCAGGCTTCCGCAATCATTGACGCAAGAAAAATGATAGTTGACGGAACTGTCGGAATGGTTCAGATGGCACTTGAAAAGATAGTTGACGAAAACATCTGCGGTCTTGACGATGAAAGAAAGGCTCAGATGGTATCAAATCTTCTTGTTGTACTATGCGGAAACCAGAACGCACAGCCTATTATAAACTCAGGAAGTATTTATTGATATGGCTGACAAGGAAAAGAAGCAAGTTCCGCTCAGGCTTTCAAAATCCTTGTATGACGAGCTTATGCGGTGGGCGGAAGATGATTTTCGTTCACTCAACGGGCAGATAGAATATCTTCTCACCGAATGCGTAAGGCAAAGGAAAAAGAGACCGGGATTTTTTGATTCTGTATATGAATCCGATCCACTCGATGAGCGAGACAAAAAGTAAACAAAAAACGACTGTACCAATGCTTAATACGGCATATGATACAGTCGTTTCTGTTTTCTATTATTACTTTGTGATTGTAATCTTGTTAATTACGCCTGCCTTATCGGGGTCGATACCACGGATAACAGTCATATCACAAGCGAGCAGCTGGAAGAACATTACTGCCATGTGAGTAAATGTAAATTCGCTTCCTGTTGAGGGGAGAACTACGGGAGTTGTAGCAGCAGGAGCCTGAGCAGCATCATCGGTGATAACCACTACGTCTGCACCTACGTTCTGGAGCTTTTCAATGATACCGGCGGAGTCGTCATCTGTCTTTCCCTTGGGAGCGATAACGAACACGAGGTCACCGGGTTTAACCTGTGCGATAGGACCGTGGTGGAAGTCGGAGGTAGGATAGCCCTTCATCTTGAGCTTATTTGTTTCGAGCATCTTGAGAGCACCTTCAAGAGCGATAGCGTAAGAAACACCTCTGCCGAGAACTACTGCTCCGGGGATGTTCTGATACTTCTTAGCAAGAAGTTCGATTTCAGCAAACTTTGTTTCGAGAAGTTCGCCTGCCTTAGCACCTACACCCTTCATTTCAGCGAGAAGCTCGTCATTTTCGCCCCATACAGCTGCCATTACACCAAGAATCATCATCTGAGATGTGAATGTCTTTGTAGCAGCGATACTTGCTTCAAATCCACAGCCACAGAAGAGGTGGTATTCAGCACACTTAGCCATAGGAGACTCTGTGTTATTTGTAAGAGCAACTGTAATAGCTCCGTCCTCCTTTGCAGATTCAAGAACTGCGAGAACGTCCTCTGCCTTACCGGACTGAGATACACCTACAACGAGATAGTCACTGAGGTCTATATGAGCACCGTACTTGGTGAAAACGGAGGGAGTACCGAGTGTGCAAGGAACACCTGCAAAGATTCCGAAGAGGTACTGTGCATATACACAAGCGTGGTCGGATGTTCCACGTGCTGCGAAGTAGATGTGCTTTATTCCCTTTTCTTTAGCGTTCTTTACGATTTCCTTAATGGTATCAAGGTTGATATCAATAGCATTGGTAATCGTAGAGGGCTGTTCTCTGATTTCTGTTTCAAGATTGATCATGATTTTTTCTCCAATGTAGTATTTTTAGGGTCATATAAGCCCCAGATTTTTGAGCGTATATATTCCGATAAAGATAGTAACAACACACATTAGCGTCGAGAGAAGTAATATCTGAGCCGCAAGCTCATGGTCGTTGTTCATTTTTTTAGCCATAATATAGCTGGTAACTGCCGTCGGAGCTCCAAAGCATATCAAGACAACTCCGAGAGAGGCACCTCTTAATCCGACAAGGACAGCTGTGGTAATCGCTATTATCGGAAGAACAACGGTCTTTCCAATAGCACCGATCATGGCATATCCAATACGACCGTGCAGGCTCTCAACCTTGAAGTTTGCTCCAAGGCTGAGAAGTGCGAGGGGTGTAGTAAGTCCTGAGAGGTACGACAGAGTTTTTGAAGCGAACAGCGGCAGACTTATATCGCACACAAGGAACAAGCATCCGAGAAGCACGCCGATAATCAACGGATTGGTAGCAATGTTTTTAAGTATTCCGAGCATTTTCTTACGGCTGAGTTTATCATCTTCACTTGCCGAAAATAGCGAAAGTATCACAACTGAATACACATTAAACATTATAATGACAAAGGGCATAGCAATTGCAATAGCACGTCCGCCTATGTCACCGAAAAGATTGACGGCAAGAGGAACTCCGAGTATCGCAATATTTGAGCGACACGTTCCCTGTATCAACGCTCCACGTTTTGAGGCATCACGTACTGTCAGCCGTACTATAACAGCTGTAAGCGAGAATACAAGCGTTACAGACACGATAAGGAACAAAACAAGTTTCCAGTCTATCGGTTCGTCTGAGCCACATCCCGCTATCTCATTGAAAAGCATTATGGGAAGTGCTATCTTGAACACAAGCCAGTCAGCAGTTTCAAGAAATTGTCCGTCAAGTTTATTTTTGTTACCAAGAACAACGCCAATTATAACCAAAATAAATATGGGAAATATTGCATTGACGCTGTATATCAGATTATCAAGCATAATTCTGTCCTTCAGGTGAGCTTGTAATAGTAGTTATACAGTCCGTCGGCTATTGACTGAGCGAGCTGTGACTGCCATTCATCGTCCACCATATTTGCGGCATCAGTGGGGTTGGTACAGAAACCAATCTCGATAAGTGAAGCCGCAACCATTGTTTCTCTTACGACTGCATAAGTCGCTGCACTTTGGTCAAATATCATCGGTGAAGGAGTCGGGTTCATATTCACCTCTATTGCATCTGCTATTGACTGGGCTATGACCTCATCATTTTTACCGACCTTACGCCAGTTATTGTCGTTCTCATAGTAGATTCTTATACCTGATGTATCGGTATTTGCTTCATATGAGTTTACATGAATTGAAACATAGTAGTCAATATCGAGGGTATTTGCGTATGCGACTCTTTCGCCTGTGTTGAATATCTGGTTTCCGTCATCGGTGGGAGTTTTTGCGAATGTCTCTCCGTCATGGGTCATTATAACGGAAAATCCTAGTGCAGTAAGGTCATCCTTGAGCTTCATTGATACAGCAAGATTTATATCTTTCTCAAGCGTACCATCTGCCCATATACCATCACCACAGCCTCCGTCAACGAATCCATGACCGGGGTCTACGCATATAACATATCCGTCATTTACCTTAGGACGGTCATCAACAGGTTCTTTTTTCGATATTTCTCTACCGATTCCTTCAGCCGGTTCAGCTGTTTTTTCCGTTGTGGAGATGGTTTCCATGTTTTCCGGTGGCTCCGGTTCTTCCTTTGAGCAGCCTGAGAAAATCATGAGAGTACAAAGAGCTGTCGCACATATTCTAACGGCAAAACAGTTATTTTTTAAATTCATTTATTGCAGTCCTTAAATTTATCTGAGGTAATCGGGAAGAAATTTTCCGTCGATAACTTTTCTAATGCAATTTTTGATACTATCGGCGGTCACTCCTACAACGGCATGGTTAGATGAAAGCTCATCTGAATAACCGTCGCAGGTGAATATCTGATATGCTGAGTTTTCCTCTGCATTTTCAGATGTATAGTATGTAACTGTGGGTGCAAGTAAAACATCGGATATCTCGATTGAGCCGTTTCCGTAGCTTATAGAAAGGTTAAGCACACCTCCGCAAAGCTCATTTATCTCATCTCCGCTTGAGAGAATATTTCCAAGAGATTCCACACCTAATGTAAGGCTGCCATCTCCTGTATCTATCCAGTCGATTTTGCCGAGCTTATCACCGTTACCGATAATAATATCCGCTCCCGCACTTGCTACATCGTACATGACAGTCTGTTTATCAACATCTGTTGTATCATCCCAATCAACAAAAACCATGACCAAATCGGAAACAAAGTCAGCGTATTCTATATCTGACGCATAGCTTTTATCCGCACAGTCAGCTCCGTCAATGGAAAGCACTGCGATATTCAAACCGTTATTTTCAAGTACGACACATTCACTATGCTCTCTGACCTCGATAAGGCTGTACTCCGAAAGATAGTCCGCAGTGTAGCTGTCTTCGGTATTGATTACGTCAAAGCCAAGGTCATAGAGGGCACCTATTGATTCTATCGGAGACTGCACCTCTTCTTCTGTCGAGTATGAGCAGAAAGCAATGTCTGCGGATCTTACATCTCTGTAAATTCCGGTATACATTCTGAGGAAGCTGTAGCTTTTTCCGTCAGTGGCACGGTTACCTGCATCGGAAATGATATCGTTATCCATAACAACTCTGCCGCTTACGGAAAGTGTGATAGTTTCCTTTGTTTCTTCCGCTTTTACTGCTTCTGTTTCGAGGGGTGCCGTTTCAATTTCGTTTTTCTTTGTTGCCTGTGAAAGCATAAGTGGCGTAGCTTCACTTTCCTGAGTCGCTTTATTATCGGAATCAACTCCGGAATCACGCATTTCAAGTTTCATGCATGACGGAGCAGACAAAAGGAGAGTAGAAGCTAATACAAACGATGCTATTTTTTTAATTTTTCTCAAATACATATTTATCTCGCCGAAAGAACGTCTGCTTCGTACTTTTTCATTTCGGCAATCCATGCGTCACCAACGGGTACGTTCTGCATTTCGCAATAAGCATCCCATACAAGTCCGAACGGAAGTGTCTTATATTCTTCGAGATATGCAAGTCTGGAGGTATAATCGCCTTCTGCTTCAAACTTCTGGAGCATTGCAACGGGTTCGAGTGCTGCCCAGAGAAGAGCCTTCTGCATATTTCTTGAACCGATAGTCCAGCAAGCAATTCTATTAATAGAACCGTCGAAGAAGTCAAGTCCGATATGTACTTTATTTTCGTAACCGCCACGCTTGATTTCGGATGTGATTGCTTTAAGCTCATCATCAAGAATAACAACGTGGTCAGAGTCCCAACGAACAGGACGGGAAACGTGAAGCATTACACCGTCAAGGTACTGGAGAACTGCGGAAATCTTATCGGAAACAACTTCGGTAGGATGGAAGTGACCGGTATCGAGAGTAATGAGCTTATGGTGCTTCATTGCACAACCCATATAGAACTCATTTGAACCGAGAGTACAGCTTTCAAGACCGATACCGAATACCTTGCTTTCAACTGCATCGAGAGTATACTTTTCGTCAATCTTTTCTGCAAAGATATCTGCGTATGACTGAGCAAGAATTTCTCTCTTCTTTGCGCGATTTACAGGGGTATCCTTAAATCCATCGGGAATCCAAAGGTTATTTACGGATGTCTGACCAAGCTCACGTCCGAAATACTCGGAGATTTTACGTGAAGCGATACCATGTTCAATCCAGAACTGTCTAATGACAGGGTCTTCGTTGGAAAGTGTGAATCCGTCTGCGGAAAGAGGATGAGAGAAGAATGTGGGGTTGAAGTCAAGACCGAGGTTATTCTTCTTAGCCCATTCTACCCATGAAGCAAAATGCTTAGGAGCTATTTCATTTCTGGGAACGCTCTTACCTTCTGCATCAAGATAGATAGCATGGAGAGAGAGTTTCTTCTTACCGGGGATAAGAGCGGAGGCAAACTCAAAGTCTTTTCTGAGTTCATCAATATTACGTGCCTTGCCGGGGTAGTTACCTGTGGACTGGATACCGCCTGTAAGGTCACCATCCTGATTTTCAAAGCCGCCTACGTCATCACCCTGCCAGCAATGGATGGACACAGGAGTGTTTTTTACACTTTCGAGAGCTGCATCAACGTCAACTCCGTACTTTGAATAAACTTCTCTTGCAATCTCAAGAGCTTTTACTGCGTTCATGATAAACACCTTTCCTTTCATTCTGCTATGAGTTCGAGGAATCTTCTGTACGCCTCATCCCACGCAGACTTGTTTTCTTTATTTGCTTCAAAAACTTTAACTTCAAATGAATCAGCTATAATACGTCGTGCTTCCCACATATCGGATATTTCACCGAGTGCGATAAGCTGCATTGCCGCATTGCCGATAGTCGTTGCTTCAACTGGACCTGCATAAACTGTTCTTCCGGAAGCATCTGCTGCAAAACGTGAAAGCATATCTTCCTTTGTACCGCCGCCGACAATATTGATTACCTCGTATGTCTTGCCTGTAAGTTCTTCGAGCTTCTCAGCAGTCCAACGATATCTGAGTGCAAGTGACTCAAAGATACATCTTACTATC
>CAYTLG010000044.1:0-5674 GCA_964438725.1 uncultured Ruminococcus sp.
CTTCCTTTAGCGTTTAGATATATTTACTAATATATTATAGCACTGTTTTCTTCTCGATTCAAGAGCATTTTTTATTTTTTTGCTGTTTTTATTAAATTTTTCGGCAACTTCGGATTTTTTTGTGAAAAAACAATATTGACTAAATTCATGTCGGATTATATAATTAATTATCGCTTTAAACAACGTATTACTGAAGAAATTCAGCATGATTAACTGATGATAATTTATAACAATTCGACGTGACTTTACCTCATATAGATTAAAAATTAACTTAAATTCAATAATTATGAGGTATTATATGGCAACACAAACCAAAAAGTCCCTTTCCTGTAAGCTGAAGGAACTTTGGAATTACTTTACCACCTACGAAAAAATCTGGTTCTTCAGCATCCTTATTCTTTCATTCATTTTCGCATTTATATTCCCCGAAGAGGACGTAAACGGCGTAAACGGTAAGATAATAATGACCCTTTACCTGCTTGATACGTTTCTTAACATCCTTTGCGAGCTTCTTATTTCAAAGCAGAGCAAGTGGAACTTCATCGTTTCCGTGTTTGTTGAGCTTTGTGAAATAGCAATATGTGTGGTTCTTTCGTATCGTTTCGCTACAATGGCATCCACACTGTTCTTCTGGCTTCCCATCGACATAATCAGCTTCATCAACTGGCATAAGCATCCCGACCAGCAGGAGGACGATGTTACAAAGGTTCGTAAGCTCAGCGGTCTTGCAGAAGTTCTTGTTATACTCGGTATCATTGTTTGGACAGTTGTTGTAGGTTATTTCCTCACAACTCTCGACCTCGGAACAGACCTTTTCGGTGGCAACGAGCTTCTTGAAGTTATTGTTTGTTACCTTGACGCTTGTGCATCCGCTGTCGGAATTGCAAACGGTGTGTTCATTCTTCTTAGATACCGTGAGCAGTGGATTGCATGGTACATCTGTGCATTACTTGAAGCGGCTATCAACATCATTTCAGGTCAGTACGTTCTTCTTGTTCTCAAGGTTGGCTACCTTACAAACACCACATACGGTTACATCCAGTGGAGCAAGTACATAAAGGAACATAAAGAAGCGTCAGAAGATAAGTCTCTCATCTAACTGAACAAAAAAATCGCAGTTATGCTTTTCAGAACATTTAGTTCAAAGCCGACTGCGATATTTTTTTATTTACTTTTCAAAACCTATGTCTGTGAGGTTCATTATTTCGTCCGTGTCAGTTGAAATGTCACCTGAGCAGATATACTCTCCGTCTTCGCAGGTAATTATTATGATTCCCGCATCGGTGAGTACGTTTTTCTGTTCATCTGAAAGGTGCGATGAGAAGTATGTAATTCTTCCCTCATCAAACAATGCACGCTCAAGTCGTCTGCCGTAGCCATCATCTGTAACGGATACAACAAGGGATTTTTGACCGATAAAACGGCTTCTTTCGGCAGTGGTCAGTGCAGCATCGGATACATATGCTGAATCTGCGGAGTCAAACATAGCTTCCTGAATGATACCACCGCCTGAGATTTCGTAGTTATCAACGATAACGAATCGACCTGTTGCGGGAAGTGCAGGATCTGCGTCAAATGCAATGAGCTTTTCGCATTCTATGGTGCAATCTGCTATGTCGTGCTTGTTCGCCTGTGTAGGTTCCGTGTTCTTTGAAAGGGAAGACGCATCGAGTACGCTGTGGAGTTTTGTTATACGGCATTTTGTTTTAGCTGTACATGACTTGATTATGTATTCTTTTCCGACTGTGAGAGGTTCCTTGCCGAGCCAGAACATGCTTGCACGGAATGATTTCGCAACAAGAGGGGCAGGCTCACCTTTAAGGCAGGCTATCTCACCTCTGTGGATATAAATCTGTGTTTCAGTAGTAAATCCGCATGATTTGCCCTGTGCGAATACCTTGGGTTCTCTGTCGGGTGAGGGATACATAAACCATTCTTCAAGGTGTTTTACACGGGTGGTCTTGCCTGATGGATAGAAAATAACCTCATCACCAGCACGTAGCGTACCTGATTCACACATACCGGCAACGATACGTCTGTCATCTCCGCCCTCTGTGAATTTGTATACGTCCTCAACGGGCATACGGAACGGTTTTGCGTCGTCACTTGTACCGCCGTTGAAAATATCGAGCTGTTCAAGTACGTTTACGCCGTCATACCATGGTGTGTTTTCTGAATGATTGGCGATGTTGTCACCGCACATAGCTGATACGGGGATGAATGCAGCAGGCTTAATTCCGATAGATTCAAGAAATTCCGTATAGTCTTTCTTTATCTTTTCGTATACTTCTTCGCTGTATCCTACAAGGTCGGTTTTGTTTACAAGAACTGCTATCTGGCTTATACCGAGCATTTCGAGCATATAGCCATGTCTTCTTGAGTTTTCGCAGATACCTTCAAGTGCATCTATTACGAGAAGTGCAGCATCGGCTCTTGAAGCTCCTGTTATCATGTTCTTGAGAAACTCGATGTGTCCGGGAGCATCAATGATGATGTACTTTCTCTTTTCTGTCTCGAAGAAGCAGCGAGCCGTATCTATTGTGATTCCCTGTGCTCTCTCGTCTTTCAGTGCATCGAGAAGGAATGCGTATTCAAAAGGTTTGCTTGTCTTACGGCAAAGCTCACGAATAGCTTCTATCTTGCCATCGGGGAGAGTGTGCGTGTCGGCGAGAAGTCTGCCAATAACGGTACTTTTTCCGTGATCGACGTGTCCCGCCACTACTATATTCATATGCTGTTTGTCGTTCATTTGAGTGCCATCCTTTGTTGTGTGAATCACATATATCCGCCACGTCTGAGTTCTTCAAGTCCGCCGCCGTCTTCCTTGTCCTGTTCACGTCCGCTTCTTTCGGCTACACGTGCGAACTTACCTGATTTAAGCTCCTCGATTATTTCATCAAGGTTTGAAGCGGTCGATTCAACTGGCTTTGTACACGGCCAGCATCCGAGTGAACGATATCTCTTTCCGTTACCCTGATTGAAGTAGAGCGAAACAACGGGAACTCCCTCACGCTTTATGTATTCCCAAATATCAACCTCAGTCCAGTCGAGGAGCGGGTGTATTCTTACGTGAGTGCCGGGAGCGAAGTCCGTCTTGTACTGCCCCCAGAATTCCGGCGGCTGGTCGTCTGCATCCCAGTCATTTGAGAGGTCACGTGGGCTGAAATATCTTTCCTTGGAACGGCTGCCTTCTTCATCGGCACGAACTCCGACGATAACACCTGTAAAAGGCTCACGGTTTTCGTCAATTTCATATTTGCCGGTTGCGTGGTTCATACGGTATCTCGGCCAGTCTCCTGCAAGAGTATGTGTGAGAGCTTCGGTTTTGAGTCTCTTACAGCATTCTATTCTTGTTGCGTTTCCGTCGGGGAATGTAGCCTTTGTGTCGAGAGCTTCACGGTTTTCGCCGTATATCATGTCAAGGTTCCATTCCATTGCAAGGCGGTCACGATACTCTATCATTTCGGGTATCTTGTAGTGAGTGTCAACGTGTACCAGCGGAAAGGGAACGTGTCCGTAGAAAGCCTTTCTTGCAAGGCAGAGAAGTACGGTGCTGTCTTTTCCGATGGACCAGAGCATACATAAGTTTTTGAATGCCGAATATGATTCACGGAGTATGTGGATACTGCGTGATTCAAGCATATCGAGGTGTGAGTATTGCATAATATGATTCAGTCCTTTGATTTATTGTACGTGATTTCGAGAAGTGCGGATTCGGGTCTGTTGAGTATCATAAATCCTTGACGGTTGTATGGGTCCTCACGGTTTGCGGGTATCGGAGTACCGTCGTGAAGTGTGAATATTGCTCCTGCTTCCTGACAGATAAGCTGCATTGCTGCGGTGTCCCACTCCTTCATGAAGTCACCGAAACGATAATGGATATCAGCAAGTCCTTCTGCTATCATACAGCCCTTGAGACAGCTTCCGAAGGTTTGGAACTCACCTATCTTATCACGGTTTGCATCAACAAGAGCCTGTGTAGCTTCATCCATATGAGAACGGCTTGCGACCATGATGAGCTTCTTTCCTTCACTTCCGTCTCTGTCGGATACATGAAGTTTCTTGCCCATTCCGAATGTGAAGTCTGCCGCATCTTCAAATGTGGTCTTATATGAACCCATTCCCTCAAATCCATAGTAGAGGAGTTTCTTTGCGGGAACTGCGATAACACCACCGACAACTCTGTGTGAGTGTGCGAAGCCAATTGAAATGCTGAACTCACCGTTACGCTTGATAAATTCCTTTGTACCGTCAATCGGGTCAATGATGAACACACCTGCGTTGTTCGTGAGTCTTGTGCGGTCATCCTCTGATTCCTCTGCAAGGATTGAATATTCGGGATATTTTTCGCTGAAATACGATACAAGAAGTGTGTTTGAAGCAAAGTCAGCTGTCGTAACGGGGGACTGGTCAAACTTTATTTCAACATCGTATTCGTAGCTATCGTATATCTTCATTACTTCGGCAGAAGCCATTAAAGCTCCCTTTATCATGTCGGAGATGAGCTTTTCGGGGGAATATATTTCGTGGAGTGCATCGTTGTAAAGCATATCAGCACATTCTTCCGCAGTATGAGTAGTAGTGTCTAGAACGAGGTCTGCGTTTGTCGGAGCTTCATACGGTGCATCGACTCCTGTGAAGTTCTGTATTTCTCCACTGAATGCTTTCTTGTAAAGTCCTTTCGGGTCACGTGAAGCACAGGTGTCAACATCTGCTTTTACATATACTTCTCTGAATGTTGCATAAGGTGAGATTATCTCACGTGCGTTTTCTCTTGACTTTTCAGAGGGAGATATCGCACATACTATAACCACACTTGCGTTTGAAGCAACTATCTTTGCACACTCGGCAATTCTTCTGAGGTTTTCTAGTCTGCCTTCTGCACTGAAACCAAGTCCTGAACAGAGACCGCTTCTTACGGTGTCTCCGTCGAGCATTGATGCCAGTTTACCAGAGTCGCATAGCTTCTTTTCACAGAGAGCGGCTATTGTTGACTTGCCGGAGCCCGAAAGACCTGTCATCCAATATACTATCGGACGTGAGCCTGTAATTCGCATTCTTTCGGCTGTGGTTGTATTTGAAAGATGTGGAGTGATATTATCGTTTGTCATTTTTGTTGTGTCCTATATTCGTGAAATCAATAACTATATTGTATAATAAATTTCAGTGCTGTGTCAACTTATTGGAACGAAAAACCAAAACAATAACGGAAAAAGTCAAATATTGCATTATTCAGTGACACTTATGAGGTGACAAAATATGAAGAAAATCACGTTTGGCAGAAAAAGAGCGGCTGATAGAGAAGTATCACATACCTTATTCGGTAATATTTTGTTTGTTCTTGGTACTGTGTCTATTTGTGTCATGCTTGCTTTCAGCGGAAACAGTATGACGGAAAAAGTCAAATTGCATAATTCATCGGAGAATGCTATAAGTGTAGGTGCATTTCGTGAAGAGCTTGAAACGCCCCCAAAACCTGTGTTTTCGCCTGAGAGGTCGTTTTTTGATTCACTTGGGGAGTTTTTTGCGGAATTAATATTCGCTGAAAGATGAGCTTTATTCATGCGTTTTTCGCTGTTGCTTTGGCGGCTCTTGTGCATGAACTCGGTCATGTTGTGTCGGCATTGCTTCTCGGAGTCAAAATTTGTACGTTTTCTCTCAGCCCAATGGGAGG
>CAYTLG010000044.1:5684-12370 GCA_964438725.1 uncultured Ruminococcus sp.
ATCATATGCAAAGGAAGTGCTTGTCCACCTATCAGGTTCAGTTATGGGAGCGGTTTTTGCGTCAGCTTCACATATCCTTTTCGGGAGTAGAGCAGACCTGTTTATTAATGTATCTCTGTCGTTTTCAGTGTTGAATCTTTTGCCTTTGATAGGGCTTGACGGTGGTGGAGCCTTACTTGCGTTTATGTCATGCTTTTTGTTTCCCGATACCGCATACAGAGTTTTTCATTCTGTATCGACTGTTTTTATTATTGTTATATGGTTTGCGGTTGTCTGTTATGAGGTAAAATTCGGTGCCAATATCGGACTTATTGTGTTTATTCTTGCTCTCGGTATGCACCGCTGACGGTTTTTTATCGGAAAAGACTTGACTTTGCCTGCGATATCTAATAAAATATCACATACGACAGACTTTTTTTCCTATAATATATCCGTTTTTCCAGCTGTGCGTGACTGTGACTTTTTTACGTATTCCGACTGAGTTTTTCGTGAGTATCAGTGTTATAGTGGTTACATCATCGTTTTTATCCAACTTGAATCGACAGCGGAATTTTTCTCCTTTACATTCTTCTGCGGCATAAGCGAAGATGATATCTGCGGCTTTTGAGTAAAAACGGTTCATGCGTAGGCATTCGTCATTGTGGTCAATTAAAACGGGTAATGTTATTTCGATATCGTGACGGCAAACGCAGGAAAAAGAAGTGTAGTTCATAAAACCTCCGTAAAAATTAAGGATATAATAAATGTCAGCATTATCACCACTTGCGGATCGCTCACGACCTGATACCTTCGAGGACATAGCAGGGCAGAGCCATCTTTTCGGACAAAACGGAATACTCAGAAAGCTCGTGTCACGTGGAGTCATACCTTCTATGATATTCTACGGTCCACCCGGATGCGGAAAAACAACTGCCGCTTCAATTATCGCAGGACAAAGCGGAAAGACTTTATATAAACTCAATGCAACTACGGCAAGTCTTTCCGATATAAAGGATATTGCCAAAGAAACATCGGGTATGCTCGGTATAGGCGGAATACTCCTGTACCTTGATGAGATACAGTATTTCAATAAAAAACAACAGCAGTCACTTCTTGAATACCTTGAGGACGGACGTATAACGCTTATAGCTTCGACTACGGAAAATCCTTACTATTATATATATGATGCACTTCTCTCAAGATGTTCGGTTTTTGAGTTCAAACACGTCTCATCCGCAGATATTGAGACACATATAAGAAAAGTAGCGGCGAGAGTATATCCTGATACAGTTATTGAGGATGACGCATTGAAGCTCCTCTCTGACAGTGCTGCAGGAGACGTAAGACGTGCCTTGACTATGCTTGAGGTCGCAGTGAATGCAACTGACGGTACGGTTACACGAGACATAATATCGGCACTCGTTCCATCGTCATCACAGGGGGACTTTGACCGTGACGGAGATGTGCATTACGACCTGCTTGCGGGACTTCAAAAATCCATAAGAGGTTCAGACCCCGATGCAGCGGTGTTCTATCTTGCACGACTGCTTGAGGGCGGAGACCTTATATCTCCATGCCGCAGACTTCTCGTTATAGCAAACGAAGATGTCGGTCTTGCATATCCAATGGCGGCAGTTATAACAAAAGCCTGTGTGGATTCCGCACGTGAAATAGGACTTCCGGAAGCAAGAATACCGCTTGTTAACGCAACGATAATGCTTGCGACAGCACCTAAGTCAAACTCGGCCTATATAGCCTACGACAGAGCCGCAGAGGATATACGTGCAGGACGTGGAGTCGAAATTCCCACAATACTCCGCTCACCTCATTTTAAAGGGTATAAATATCCTCACGAATACCCTGATCACTGGGTAAAGCAGCAGTATTTGCCGGATGAACTGCGAGACAGAACCTACTATGAGTATGGCGAGAATAAGACCGAACAGGCAGCCCGTGCATATTGGGAAAAAATAAAAAAATAAATTTGAAAAAATCACTTGACAAATGTGTGTCGGTGTGGTATAATCACAATGTTGTTGAACCAAAGACAGCAGGTTACAGTAAAAGCGATTCCGCCATCCTGCCGAGGAGAGACCTTGAATATTGATATATCAAGTCTTTTTTCGTCGGCGTGCGGAGAAAGACTTTTTTGTTCCTCTGCCGATACTGATAAGGAGGAAATATTATGCCCAGCGAGAAAATATTAGAGCAGAAAAAAGCGATAGTAAGTGCACTTGCAGATAAGCTCAGCAACGCAGCTTCCGGCGTACTCGTTAAGTACGAAGGTATCACAGTTGATGATGATACAAAGCTCCGTAAGGCTCTTCGTGAAGCAGGTGTTGAATATACAGTAGTAAAGAACACACTCATCGGCAAGGCTTGTGATGTTGCAGGCTTTGAAGGTCTCAAGACTCACCTCGAGGGAATGAACGCTATTGCAATCAGTGCAGAAGACCCGATTGCTCCCGCAAAGATCCTCAAGGAATATGCTGAAAAGCTTGATAACTTTGAGATCCGTGGTGGTATTCTTGAAGGTGCGGTTGTTGATGCCGCTACTGTAAACGAACTCGCAGACATCCCGCCGAAGGAAGTTCTCATTGCAAAGCTTCTCGGCAGCATGCAGAGCCCGCTTTACAAGTTTGCATACGTATTACAGGCTATCGTGGACAAGGAAAACGAGGGTGCAGAAGAAGCTCCCGCAGCAGAAGAAGCGTCCACAGAAGCAGCTGAATAATAGAATCAGCTCATAAATATAAAATAATAACAGATATATATAACGGAGGAAATTAAAATGGCAACAGAAAAGTCACTTCAGATTCTTGAACAGATCAAGTCTCTTACAATTCTCGAACTCTCAGACCTCGTAAAGGCAGTTGAAGAGGAATTCGGCGTATCCGCAGCAGCTCCCGTAGCAGTAGCAGGTGTAGCAGGTGCAGCAGCTCCCGCAGCAGAAGAAAAGACAGAATTCGACGTAGTTCTTAAGTCCTTCGGTGCTAAGAAGCTCGACGTTATCAAGGTTGTTCGTGAAATCACAGGTCTCGGCCTTAAGGAAGCTAAGGAACTCGTAGAGGGTGCTCCTAAGACAATTAAGGAAGGTCTCTCCAAGGAAGATGCAGAAGCTATGAAGACCAAGATCGCTGCTACAGGCGCAGAAGTAGAAGTAAAGTAATTTTTGCTTAACTGATACATCTTTTATAGTTCAATAACCAAACCACGGGCACCGTTTTTTCGAGAATGGTGTCTGTTTTTTGTTTTTATATATTTTTCACTTTTTCGATAATACGTCTTGCATATGATAAGGGATGCCGGCTTGACGATGTGAAGGATGAGTGTATCTGTCACGTGGTTCTCAAATGGTCATATGAAGAATAATACGTTTTTTCTGAATAAAAAATAATTTTTTGTCATATTAACGCCAGAAAATTCTTGACTTTTGTAGTGATTAATGATATTATATTAATGTTTGTCAAAAACAGGCTTACAGAAAGAAAGGAGTATGCCGTGCTTTCACCGTTACAGCGGAGGCATGGTATTAAATATGACAGAGAATATTATAAAATTACCTGAGAGCGAACTTGAGATAATGCAGGCTATATGGGCTTTGAATGCGGATGGTGAAAAAAATGTCACCGCAGGTCTTATCATGAAGCGTTTCCCAGCACTTACACGACTCAAACTCACAACAGTCCTGACTCTTATTACAAGACTTCAGGTAAAAGGCTTTATTTCCGTAAACAAAGAGGGAAGGGCTAATTGCTACGTTCCGATAATCTCTCGTGAAGATTACAGAAAGTTTGCACTTAATGACTTCATCGAAAAGGTATTCACAGGAGAGCGTGATACACTTCTTGCAATGCTCAACGCAGCTGAATAAAAAATTGACCCCATACTGCGATTAACACGGTATGAGGTCTTTTTTTACATATTTATCGTTTCAACGATATGGGATGTTGCGGGAATTATTTTTTCAAGCAGGTCGGAAGTGCGAATCTTCATGTATCCGTGAGAGCGACCATCAGTGCATCCGTACCATTCATTTGCGATGGCTTCAGGGTCGAAAACATATCTTACATCAGCAGTAAGTGGAGAAACAGCAGACAGAGCCGTTGTAGCACCTATCTTTGTGCCGAGTTTCTTTTCAAGATATTCTTCCGGTGCAAACGAAACACGGGAAACTCCAAGCTCCGCACCGAATTTTTTCGAGAGGAAGTGCTTGTCTGCGGTAGTTACAAAAATGTAGAAAGAGGTAAGCTGTCTGTTCGTGAGGAATATGGTCTTTACTATCGGACAGCCCAGTGCCTCGCCGATTTCAGTACACATATCCATTGAAACTGCCTCGTCTGTGTCAACTCTCTCAAACGGGATGTTGTTTTCGGTGAGAAAGTTGTAGATAAGACGTTCTGTTTCGTTTTCGTATGTTTCCGGTGGAGTGGTATAAATCTGACTAATGTACATTAGAGACCTGTATATGCTCCTGCTGCGGTGAGTTTTTCCTGAACGGAATGAATATCAACATCCTGAACTGCACAGCCTGAGCCTACTGCAACTGCGGCACCGACACCTGCGGCTTCACCGGTAGTACAGCAGATAGGCATGATTCTTATAGAAGCCTGAGCTTCGTGATTTGCAGAGATACATCTTCCTCCTACAAGAAGGTTGTCGCATTCATCCTTCTTGGGAACGAGTGAACGGTAGGGGATAGTGTACCATGTTCCTGCGGGGAAATAGTAGTGGCTTGTTCCGCTTCCTTCGGGGTTGTGTATGTCTATATCGTAGTTACCTGCGGCGATAGCATCGTCGAACTTGGTGCAGGCTACGAGGTCATCTCCGGTGAGAATGTATTCGCCAACGAGCATACGGCTTTCACGTACACCAATCGAGGGAGCAGTATATATTACGCTTGCGTTTTCCATACCGGGAGCATTGATGGCTTTGAAGAAGTCCATGAGCTCCTTTACCTGGCGGCGTGCTTCCATTTCTGCTTTTGTTACGTCAAAGGGATTTGTAGGGTCGAGCTTTACTACACGGGTAGTGTTGAAGTGGAGCACTCCGTCAACGGGATAGTCGAATACGAGGATATCTTCACGGGGATTGGAGAAACGTCCGGCATCTATCCATTCCTTGTGGATCTTTCTTACTTCGGGGAGACCTTCCCAGAACTTAGCCTTGTCTACATTTCCAACTCTGAAGCAAAGTGTCATGGGCTGGCAGAGTGAGTCTCCGGGACGACCGAGCTTTGTAGTGCATCCTGCATAGTAGGAAAGGTCAGCGTCACCTGTGCAGTCTATGAAAGTTTTTGCTTCAAATTCGAGAACACCTGACTTTGTTGCAAAGGATATGCTTTCGATGTGATTGCCGTTTTTCTTGACATTGCAGAGTGAAGCGTGGAAAAGTACGTCAACACCGGCTTCAACGAGCTTTTGATCAAGCAGGAGCTTAAGTCCTTCGTCAAGGAATCTCTGGTCACTGAATGCTGTGCCTGCTTCTCTCATGTCACGTACGATTTCGGTGAGAATACCACGGCTGAGGTAATATCTCTTGTCCTCTCCGTTTTCGTCCTTTACAGAGGTGTAGTATGCCATGTGAGGGAATATCAGGTTGTTTGAAGCAGCACCACCGAGGAATCCGGAAGCATCTGCGATAAGTACGTTCATACCGAGTCTCGCCGCAGAAAGAGCCGCCGCACAGCCTGTGAATCCACCGCCGACTACGATAACGTCATAGTTCTTGTTGTTCATTGTATTGTCCTTTCGAGCATATTATTCTATGCTAATATTATACATACTTCTTTGTTAAAGTCAAGGGGAATTAAGCATTTTTTGGCTAATAAAAAAAGTACAGAATTTTTGTCTTCTGTACTTTCTTTTGTTTAATTACATACTTTCGTGGAAGGTACGCTTTATTACTTCAAGCTGCTGTTCATGGCTGAGTCTGTTGAAGTTTACTGCGTATCCCGAAACTCTGATTGTGAGAGTGGGGTACTTTTCAGGGTGTTCCATAGCATCTTCGAGAATCTCACGGTTCATTACGTTTACGTTGAGGTGATGTGCTCCCTGTGCAAAGTAACCGTCGAGAATTGAAACAAGATTCTTTGTGCGGTCGTCATCGTTCTTACCGAGTGCATCGGGGATTATCGAGAAGGTGTTTGAAATACCGTCCTGGCAAACCGCACGATAAGGCAGCTTTGCAACGGAGTTAAGTGAAGCCAAAGCACCGTTTTCATCACGTCCGTGCATGGGGTTAGCTCCGGGTGCAAAGGGTTCTCCTGCGTGACGGCCATCGGGAGTGGAGCCGGTCTTTTTACCGTACATTACGTTACTTGTTATTGTAAGTGCGGAGAGGGTGTGCATAGCACCTCTGTACATCGGGTGCTTTTTGAGTTCTGCTGCGAAGTAGGAAACAAGCTCTACTGCGATATCGTCAACAATGTCGTTGTCGTTACCGTATTTCGGGAATTCACCCTCTACATCGAAGTCAACAGTGATACCGTTTTCGTTTCTGATAGGCTTTACCTTAGCAAACTTGATTGCAGAGAGGGAGTCTGTTGCAATTGAAAGTCCTGCTACACCGAAAGCAGCGATTCTTTCAACGAGAGTATCATGGAGAGCCATCTGTGAGCTTTCGTAAGCGTACTTGTCGTGCATATAGTGAATGATATTGATAGTATCTACATAAAGCTCTGCAACGTATGAGAGAACCTTCTTGTA
>CAYTLG010000045.1:0-12325 GCA_964438725.1 uncultured Ruminococcus sp.
TGCACCGAGAAGCACACTGTCAGACTCAACACATTTTTTAAGCTCTGATTCGGGGAGTGGGTCGCCATATTTATCTATTGCACATCCGCCCATATCAACATCGGTATAGTTGAATGTGTGACCGTATATTTCCGCTACTTTGTCAAGGACACGTATTGCCTGAGAAACTATTTCCGGACCAATACCGTCACCTTTTATGACCGCAATATTCTTAGTCATTGTTTTCGCCCTCTTTCAGTGATTTAAGAAGTCCACCGCACTTTATTATGTTCTGAATGAACTCCGGAAACGGCTGTGCCTGATATGTCTTGCCGGTAGTGATGTCCGTGATAATACCTGTATCAAAATCAACGCTGACCTCATCATTTGCGTTGATTTCATCGGCAGCCGCTTCACATTCAAGTATCGGAAGTCCTATATTTATAGCATTACGATAGAATATTCTTGCAAAACTCTTTGCGATTACACATCCGGTACCGCAGGTCTTAATAACGAGAGGTGCGTGTTCTCTCGATGACCCACAACCGAAGTTCCAGCCTGCAACGATAACGTCACCATTTTCAACCTTGTTTACGAAATCACGGTCTATATCCTCCATACAATGCTGTGCAAGCTCCTTTGCATCGGGAGTATTGAGGTATCTTGCGGGGATTATTACGTCCGTATCGACATTATCGGGATATTTAAATGTCTTTCCTTTTGTATTCATAGCTCAATTCCTCCTTATTCCTGATACTCAGTTATGTAGCCTGTAATTGCACTTGCTGCTGCTGTATGTGGAGAGGCAAGGTAAACTTCACTGTCCACGTGACCCATACGTCCAACAAAGTTTCGGTTGGTTGTGGCAATACATTTTTCTCCTGCCGCAAGAATACCCATATATCCTCCAAGGCAAGGTCCGCACGTAGGAGTTGAAACTACTGCTCCTGCGTCAATAAATGCGGTGTACCAACCTCTTTCGACACATTCACGGAGGATCTGCATAGTTCCGGGAATAATAATACAGCGGATTCCGTCAGCAACCTTTTTACCGTTCAGTATCTTGTAAGCGGCTTCCATGTCCTCGATTCTGCCGTTGGTACATGAACCGATGACTACCTGGTCAATCTTTATATCGTGAAGTTCAGCGGCAGGATGTGTGTTTTCGGGAAGGTGCGGACAAGCTACTGTGGGAACGATTTCTGAAAGGTCGATTTTTATAACCTGCTCATACTCTGCGTCAGCATCAGCTTCGTATATCTTCCACTCACGTTCACTTCTGCCTGTGAGATATTCAATCGTTCTGTCATCTACCGGGAATATACCGTTTTTAGCCCCTGCTTCGATTGCCATATTGCAAATACAAAGTCTGTCATCCATAGAAAGCTCATGAACACCGTCTCCGCAGAACTCCATGCTCTTGTACAATGCACCGTCAACGCCAATCATACCGATTATGGTAAGTATAACATCCTTACCGCTGCAATTTGACGGGAGCTTTCCGCTGAGTTCAAACTTTATCGCTGAGGGAACCTTGAACCATGCCATACCGGTTGCCATTCCCGCTGCCATATCGGTAGAACCTACGCCCGTTGAGAATGCACCCAAAGCTCCGTATGTACAAGTATGGCTGTCAGCACCTATTATGCAATCTCCTGCGGTAACTACACCCTGCTCCGGAAGAAGTGCGTGTTCGATGCCCATCTTTCCGACATCGTAGAAATGACTTACACAATGCGAGCAAGCAAATTCACGACAGGTTTTGGACTGCTCTGCAGCCTTGATATCCTTATTGGGTACAAAGTGGTCGAGAACTATCGCAACTTTATTTTTATCAAAAACTTTATCGAATCCTGCTTTTTTGAACTCATTTACCGCAACAGGTGTTGTGATATCATTTCCGAGAACGATATCGAGCTTTGCGTTTATAAGCTGTCCTGCCTCAACATGGTCAAGTCCTGCATGAGCGGCGAGGATCTTCTGTGTCATAGTCATTCCCATGATTCATTCTCCTTTTGTCATGTTACAGAATGCACTGAAGAGAGCCTTTGTGCTTGCTGTAATAACGTCTGTATCTGTTCCTGCTCCCCAGAACATCTCACCGTCAGCTCTTTCAAGACCGATATACGAGGCTGCAACGCTTCGTGAACCTTGTCCCTGCATACTGTGCTGTGTGAATACCTGGAGTGTATATTCTTCTTCTGTATATGCTCTGAGAGCATTGTTTATAGCATTGAGAGTACCGTTACCCTCAGCTTCCATATCAGTTTCAACTCCGTCACGTTCAAATGTGATATTTATCTTAACCATGTCATTTTCACGCATGAAGTCAAAGTCTGTAACTGCGATGTCACCCTTGAGATTGAGGTAATTTTCTATAAATATTTCAAGAACCTCATCGGGTTTAAGCTCTTTATGCTCGTGGTCGGAGATATCCTTACAGAGATAGCTGAAGCTTTCTCTCATCTTCGGAGGAAGATTATATCCAAAGGTCTGTTCAAGAAGATATCCTATACCGCCCTTGCCTGACTGAGAGTTAACTCTGATTACGTCGGCATCGTATGTACGTCCGATATCCTTAGGGTCAATCGGAATATAAGGAACGCTCCATTCATGCAGCTTGTTCTTGCTTCTGTACTTCATGCCCTTCGCAATAGCATCCTGATGTGAACCTGAGAATGCCGCAAACACGAGTGCTCCTGCATACGGTGCTCTTTCATATACGTGCATTCTGGTGCATTTTTCGTATTCTTCAACAAGGTGGTTCATGTCGGAGAGATTGAGCTTCGGGTCAACTCCGTGTGAATACATATTCATCGCAAGAGTTATGATATCCACGTTACCTGTACGTTCACCGTTTCCAAAAAGCGTACCCTCGACACGATCCGCACCTGCAAGAAGAGCAAGCTCTGTATCGGCTACGCCTGTTCCTCTGTCATTATGCGGATGGAGCGATATTGTAACAAACTCACGGTACTTTATGTTTTCGCAGATATATTCAACCTGTGAAGCGTACACGTGCGGAAGGCTCATTTCAACTGTAACGGGAAGATTTATTATTACATTATTATTTTCGTTGGGTTCAAGAACATCCAAAACGGCATTACATACTTCAAGTGCGTATTCCGGCTCTGTTCCCGTGAAGGATTCGGGTGAATATTCAAAGCGGAAATTGCCCTCGTATTCAGCGGCCAGTTTTTTAACGAGCTTTGCACCATCAACGGCAATCTGCTTTATCTCTTCTTTGCTCTTTTTAAATACCTGCTCACGCTGAGCAACGCTTACAGAGTTATAGAAATGAATGATAGCACTCGGAGCACCCTTGCAAGCATCGAATGTCTTACGAATGATATGTTCACGGCACTGAGTCAGAACCTGAACCGTTACGTCATCGGGAATCATGTTGTTGTCGATAAGTGTTCTGAGAAATTCATATTCAGTCTCACTTGCGGCAGGGAATCCGACCTCTATTTCTTTGAATCCGACTTCAAGAAGAACCTTATAGTATTCAAGCTTTTCTTCAAGGCTCATCGGAATAACAAGGCTCTGGTTTCCGTCACGCATATCTACACTGCACCATACAGGCGGCTTTTCGATGTGATCCTTTTCAACCCACTTATTATATTTCTTGTCCACGGGGAAATAACCTGTACGATATTTTGTTGCATCCATCATTGTTTTATGCTCCTTTAAGCTGATTCTTGATTTGTTAACGCTTTAAGGGCAAACAAAAACCGCCCCAAAGCTCCTGATTGCTTTGAGACGGGTGTAAATTCATTGATTCAGCACTCGCGGTACCACTCAAATTGCGGGATAATAACCGCCACTCTTTGAAGTCAAACAACTTCTATGCACTTACGCAGCACAGCGGGAAACGCCTACTGAGTATAACCTTTCGGGTCTCCGGCTCGGAAGTGAGAGGACACTGAGACACAGCACACTGATTTTCACCGACCATCAGTTCTCTGAAATGCTTAACCCAACGACCATTCTTCGTCACAGCCTTTATAAATATTCAATTTTTTATATATTTTATCACGCATTATCCGACTTGTCAAGTGGTTTCGGAAATTTTTCACTTTATTTCGGATTAAACTTCACTGTAACCGTTGTGCCTTTACCTACCTCACTTTTCAGGGAAATTTCCGCTTTAAAGTATTCCGCAGCGTGCTTTACTATTGATAGCCCAAGTCCCGTTCCACCTGACTGCTTTGAGTGACTTTTATCAACTCTGTAAAAACGCTCAAATATACGCTCATGATGCTCAACGGGTATGCCTATACCTGTGTCGGAGACTGTCAGAAGTCCATCGGAAGTCAAGCTGACATCAACCTTTCCGCCCTTGACGTTATATTTCACTGCGTTGTCAACAAGATTATATACTATTTCATACAACAGTCTTGAAGCTCCGTCTACAACACAGCTTTCGGTATTGAGATTTATTTCAATTTCGTTCTTTTCAGCAACTTCATTTAGCTGAACTGCAACTTCTTTTACGACTGTTGCAATATCGGAGGTTTCAGTCGGCATTTTTACGCCCTCATCAAGCTGTGAAAGGCGAATTATGTCTTCAATAAGCGAAAGAAGTCGTGTTGCTTCCGTTTTGATATGACCGACAAATCTCGGCATATCCTCCGGCTTTACTATACCGTTCGCTATCATATCAGAACTTGCAATAATTGATGTAAGCGGTGTTTTCAGCTCATGTGACACATTTGCGGTAAATTCACGTCTTGTTCTTTCTGCCTGCACTTCCTGTGTCACGTTAAACGCAAGAAGCACAACACCTATAACGATACCCTCGGGCATTATTGCACTGAGAACTATTTTGTATTCCTGACCATCCCTCTCAAATTCAAGCTCACTATGTCCGTTCAACTTTGCGTCAGTTATAGCCGAATCAAGCTCAAGATTGCGTTCAACTGCGATAAATTCCCGACCGACTACATCATTTTCCGCATGGAACAGTTTCTTTGCGGACGGATTTATGCTCACAATAACGCCATTTTCGTTTAGAAGCACAAGTCCCTCATTCATGCTTTCGGTGATTTTCGAGAACTCCTCCTGTTTACGGTCAAGATCATTCAGCTGTCTTTGTATCTGGCGGTGCTGACGGCTGATTCTCGTAAGAAGCGGAGCAAGCTCATCGTATGTATTGTTTTCAAGAGGATTATCAAGGTCAAGGCTGTTGAGTGGCTCTACTATTTTGTCGGAAAGATGCTTTGCCATAAAAAATGCGATAATCAGCGATATGAATATGACTACGCATATCGGTTGAAGGGTTCCGAGAACAAGCACCCCCATTGTTGCACTGCTCACAGAAATTCTAAGTACGGAGCCATCTGAAAGTCTTTTCGCACAGTATATGTTTTTTTCCATAAGAGTGTTTGAATATCGCTCACTCTGACCCTCTCCGTTTTCAAAAGCCTGTGCAACTTCTTCACGCATAGCATGGTTTTCCATACTCTCGCTTTCCGCAACACCGTCATACAAAACGGAACCGTCCGGTGCTATCAATGTAAGTCTTGCGTCACGATTGCTGAGTCTATCTAGATACTCAATTCCCTCGGCTTCTACTCCGGCAGCTGCAAGTGAAAGCTCATATTTCAGCTGATTTGTCTGTACCATGCCAAAATAGCTGTACAAAAAGCCCATTATTATGACTATACTTGCAAGAAGGACTCCTGCTGCTGCGAGCATTATTGCTCTGAATATTTTTCCGGTCATTACAGCTTCTCCATTCTATATCCTACATGCCGTACTGTTTCGATAAGGTCACCGTATTTGCCGAGTTTCTGTCTCAGTGTACGTATGTGCATATCAACCGTGCGTGTTTCGCCTGCATAGTCCATCTCCCATACATCTGAAAACAGCTGATCTCTTGTGAATGCTATTCCGGGGTGACTCATAAAAAGCGTCAGAAGTTCAAACTCCTTATATGTAAGGGAGACCCTCTCACCATCAACAGTCACAACCCTTTCGTCAGGATTCAAGACTATTCCGCCGACTTTCAGAACATTATTGTTACTGCTTATCTTTTCAACACTGCTTCTGCGTTCCGACGATATATTACAGCGACGAAGCACGGCTTTGATTCTTGATATAAGCTCCATTACTCCGAACGGTTTCACAATATAATCATCTGCTCCGAGGTCAAGACTTTGCACTTTATCGTACTCACTTCCCTTTGCTGTTGCCATGATTACCGCAAGGTCTCCGAACTCAGCTGAGGCACGTATACGTCGAAGAAGCTCAACTCCGTCAATTTCAGGCAGCATTACATCAAGAACAACAAGGTCTGGACGCTCATTCTGTAACGCCTCCCAAAAAGAAGCTCCATCCTCAAAGCCTTTTGCCTCAAAACCTGTGGAATTAAGTGCATACACCTCGATATCACGTATAGCCGCATCATCTTCAACACACCAGATCATATCTTTTCTCCTTTATGCACACCTGTTATAGCGTAAATGACCCACTCGGCAAGATTTGTAGCATGGTCTCCGATACGCTCGAAATATTTTGCTATCATCAGCATATCAAGTGCGTATTCTCCATCGTTCGGATTTTCCGCTATCATTCCGATAAGGTCGTTTTTTATAGAAGTAAAGTAATCATCCACAACATCATCACAGGATATAACCTTTTCGGCAAGAACGGTATCCTGTCTTACATAAGCATCTACGCTGTATGTTACCATTTGTATCGTCGCTTTTGCCATTTGTCTTATCTGACTATGTTCGTATGCCGTTCTTCCCTTAAGAAATGATATTATCTCAGCGATATCCTCAGCCTGATCTCCTATGCGTTCCATATCGGTTATCATTTTAAGAGCAGCAGATATCTGTCTAAGATCGCTTGCAACCGGCTGCTGCTGAAGTAATAGTTTCATGCAAAGGCTTTCAATATCACGTTCCTTGCGATCTATCTCTTTATCGAGCTTTGCTATCTTATCATGATTTTTCATATCGGTATCTGACAAAGCTGAAACGGCTAACGCAATGACCTCCTCACACATCGAACCCATACGTATCATTTCAGAGTGAAGTTGTTCGAGCTGTTCATCAAATCTGCTTCTCATTATCCAAATCTCCCTGTGATATAGTCTTCGGTGCGTTTATCATTCGGCTGTGAGAATAGTGTTTCTGTATTTCCATATTCGATAAGCTCTCCCATGAGGAAAAACGCTGTCATATCGGAAATTCGCACTGCCTGCTGCATATTGTGGGTAACTATAACAATAGTATACTTTAATTTCAGTGAAATTGCAAGCTCTTCTATTTTGGATGTAGAAATCGGGTCAAGTGCCGATGTCGGTTCATCCATAAGAAGTACCTGAGGTTCAACTGCCAATGCTCTTGCAATACAAAGACGCTGCTGCTGACCGCCTGAAAGACCGAGTGCGTTCTTTTTAAGTCTGTCTTTAACCTCATCCCATATAGCGGCATCACGCAGGGAGCGTTCAACTATATCGTCGAGCTTTGCTTTTGCCCTGATACCGTGTGTACGTGGACCATATGCAATGTTGTCATAAATACTCATCGGGAACGGATTCGGCTTTTGGAATACCATACCCACCTGTCGTCTCAGCTCACTTATATCGGTGTCTCTCGCATAGATATCTTCACCCTTGTATCGTACTGTACCTGTTATCTTTACATCCGGAACAAGGTCATTCATGCGATCAAGTGTTTTCAAAAATGTGGACTTTCCGCAACCTGACGGACCTATCAATGCGGTAATGCTTTTTTCAGGTATGTCAATATTGATATTTTTGAGAGCCTTGGTGTTTCCGTACCATAGGCTGAGGTCTTTTGCTGAAATTATACTCATATACGTTTTTTCCTCTTAAAATAGCTTCCTACAAGTGAGGCACAAAGATTTACAAGCACCGTCAGAAGCATAAGAATTGCTGCTATTGCAAATGCTACACCGAACTCGCCATCGTCCTTTGCGTAAAGATACAATGACACGGTCAGAGTTGCACCTGCACTTGTCAGTCCCTCAAAAAAGCCGTTTAATGCATTTGCGAAACCTGCCGTAAACAACAACGCCGCTGATTCTCCCAAAATTCTGCCGACTGAGAGAATACAACCCGTTATTATTCCATCTACACAGCACGGAAGCACTACTGTACGAATAACTCTCCATTTTCCTGCTCCCAGTCCGAATGCACCCTCTCTGTAACTCTGCGGAACTGTTTTCAGACTTTCCTGCGTTGTTCGCATTATCGTCGGAAGGTTCATGATAACAAGCGTCAAACTTCCGGCAAGGAGGCATGAACCCATGTTGTTCGAGAAAAGAAGCATTCCGACAAGTCCGTATATAATTGAGGGTATACCGGAAAGTGTTTCGGCGGCATATTCAATGATCTTAACTATTTTGTGATTGCTCGCATATTCTGTGAGATATATCGCAGCTCCGACTCCCAACGGAAGTACGATTATCAAAGTTGCGATTATGATATATAGTGTGTTCAATATGTTAGGAAGAATACCTATCGTACAGTTAAGATAGCTTGGCTTTGATGTAAGAAGCTCTATCGTTATCTCCGGCAGTCCCTTATACAAGACATATACTATAAGGAACAATGCAAGAGCGGCAGTTATTCCTGTACATATGTAGGATAATCCTTTCATAAGTCCTACATACGCACGTCTTTTGAATGAAAGCTGTTTTTTCAGCATGGTCACACCTTATTACGACCTTTCAGGAAAAAATTCAGCACCGCATTTATCAGCATTATGAACAGAAACAGAACCAGTGCTATTGAGAAAAGTGCCTGTCGCTGAAGTCCGCTTGAATACGACATTTCGCTTGCAACTGCTGTGGTAAGAAAACGCACGCTCTGAAAGATAGACGGCATATTAGCTACATTTCCTGATACCATCATGACCGCCATAGCTTCACCGATTGCACGTCCCACACCAAGTACAACTGCGGTAGCAATACCACTCTTGGCCGCAGGAACCGACACCTTGAAGTATGTTTCAATTTTTGTGGCTCCGAGTGCAAGAGATGCGTCCTCATATTCCTTTGGTACTGCTTCAAGTGCCGTAACAGACACCTTTATAATTGAAGGAAGTATCATCACGGACAGTACTATTATCGCCGCAAGCAAACTGGCTCCATCAGGTAAATCGAACAGTTTTCTTATACCCGGAACCAGAACCATCATTCCCACAAGACCGTATACAACTGACGGAATACCTGCAAGCAGACTTACAGAATGCTCCATTAGCGTCTTTATGCCTTTTGGAGCGAGCTTTGCCAGATAAACTGCGGTAAAGAATCCTATCGGAACACCTATAAGTATCGCTCCGCCTGTTCCATATATACTGGTGAGCAAAAATGGCAGTATACCAAACTTAGGTTCATCAGCTGTCGATGCCCACTCCGTACCGAACAAAAACTTAAACAAGCCTATTTCAGCTATCGCTGGTATGCCTGATACCACAAGATAAACTGTAATAACAAGCACACATCCGACTGTCAAAAGTCCCAATATGAGGAATATTCCGTGAATGATGTTTTCAAGCCGTTTTTTACGCCGAATAGCGTCCTGTGGAGATATCTTTCTCTTCATCGTGTCACCATGTTGTATACTCAGTTAGCGGGAACTACTCCTGCTGCGCTGATTATTTCGTTTGCTTCACCTGATGTAACATAGTCAAAGAATTTCTGAGCTGTTTCGGAGAGTGCTGTATCTTTCTTGGTTACAAGAACGAACGGACGCTGTACAGGGTAACTGCCATCCTTAACGCTTTCTTCTGAGGGAACTATGCCGCCTACAGAAACTGCCTTTACGCTTTCCTTAACCGATGCAAGAGAAGCATAACCTATCGCATTGGGGTTTCCTGCTACTGTTGTTATAACGTCACCTGTGGAAGTAAGCTCCTGACGATATTCACATTTATCCTCAGTACCTGTTATGCTTTCAAAACCATCACGTGTACCTGAACCTGCCTCACGTCCGATGAGAACTATTTCAGAATCCTCACCGCCGATTTCACTCCAGTTTGTTACATTTCCTGTATAAATGGATGCGATTTCTTCAAGTGTAAGGTCATCTACGCTGTTTTCGGGATTTACTATGATTGCTATTCCATCGTATGCAAGAACTGTTTCTGTAAGTCCATCCGCTGCTTCTTCTGGCTTGAGAGAACGTGAGGAAAGTCCTATATCACATCTTCCCTCAAGTACGGCCTTGATACCGCTTCCTGAGCCTGTTGCATTGTATGTGAATTTTGCACCTGAGTTATTGTTTTCAAAGGATTCACCGAGAGCACCGATAACCTTTGCCATTGAAGTTGAACCGTCTGTGGATACTGTACCTGATTCTCCACCGGAACAGCTGCTGAATACGGAAAGTGCCATAACCGATGCGATAATAATGCTGAAGAGTTTTTTCATTTTTGTTACTCCTTTTTTCACCCTTATTATTTTCTACGCTTAAATGATACAGCTACTGCGTAAAGTTAAAAAGTACAGTATTGTAAAATCCATGTCAAACTGTAAAAACAAAAAAAATCACGACTACACACTTCTTTTACACAGTATGCAGTCGTGACTTATTTTATATTATTTTTCAAAAACAATCGTTGATATTGACTCCGGAAGAAGCTCTGCGTAGTACCACTGACCGTTTTCATAAAGCTGAATCTGCTCTTTTGCGGTATTTGCATTCACGAAGATATAGCATAAAGTTCCGTCTCTATTGTCTATACAGCTTGCCTGAATCGGTATATATCTGCTCGGAGGAAACGCAAACATTGCCATATAGTTTTCATCCTGTTCAAGCTCATATACAACAGCATTCTTTTTCATGTATCTCGAAATATGTGAGAATGCCTTGTACTGACCGCTGTACGAAAGTGCTTCGGTCTGATTATTTCTCGTAACAAGTCCACCGCAAAAGAAAGGTCCTACGTTTGGTCCGCCGTACTGGTCAAGCATGAGATTCCAGCCTGTAAACGACTTGTATCCGCAGTTAAGTGCTTTTGAAAGCATAATTCCCCATTTTCCCCAGTCCGTACCGTAATTATCGTACAGTCTCGGACCACCCTCGGTGAAGTTGAAATTGAGTTTAGGATATGCCTGTTTCAACGCAAGCGTATCTTCAATAGAACCATCGTAATAATGGAACGCCACACCGTCACATGAATCGTACAATTCCTTGTGTGTGTCGAGCATCCATTTCACTCTTTTCCAGCCTGAGAAATTATGGTCGTGTATCCATATCTTCACGTCCAGTCCATTCTCAGCGAGCTTTTGACGGAGTTTTATTGCAAACTCAGCTTCAATATCGGGGTGCCATATACAAGCAGGCATTTTTCCACCCTGGTCAGTTTCAACTTCGTTCTGCGGAGTCAACGCCGATATTTTTATGCCACACTTTTCGTATTCCTTGATATAGCGAACAATATATTCAGCATAGCAGTCAATATACTCCCGACGCATATAGCCACCACCAAAGCTGCCGCCTGTTTTCATCCAAGACGGAGGACTCCACGGAGATGCAAATATATAAAGATCGGGTCTTACTTTGAGTATCTCCTTTATCATGGGAATCACATAAGCCATATCACGCTCAATTGAGAAATGCTTGAGTTCCGTGTCTCCCTCAACATCGTCATATGAATACAGCTCTACGGAATAGTCACTTGATGCTATGGTAAGTCGTGCCACAGAAAGTCCGAGTCCTTCGTCTCCATATATATTACGTAAAAGTATTTCTCTGTCTGACTGACTCATTTTTGCAAGATTATAGCACGAGCTGCCTGTTATTGCGACTCCACAGCCAAGGAAAGAATCATTCAGAATCTTATCAGTTCTGCTAAATGTTCTTATACCGCTGAGTTTGGCTGACGGAAATACAGGATTTTTCTGAAACTCTGCATCTTTTACGGTTAGGTACTGTGTAGCATTCATTGTTACAGCCTCCGACATATTAAATTCATGTTTATGATAGCACAATCAATTTATGGAGTCAATACGTTTTTTCGCTTTTTATACTGACTACGTGTATGTTCAATGTTGTTCCCGTTCCACTGTTTTATCCGGCTCAAAATGGCATATTTCGCTCCACTCACAGTCTCCGCATACTTCCTCACGCTTATTGGCAAGTAGGATTTTTTCATATACAGCATTTTTAAGTTCAGAGTATCTTACAATGTCTCCATTTTGAAAACCACAGCGTGAAAATACTTCTTTGTCGTATCTTGCAACCTTTTCTGCTGTGCGACATACTCCGTTTTCATTATTCGGGCAGTGCAGGCATATGTGATCGGTATCAGAGGTAAGCGTTATCATTTGGTCTTTCTCAAGTGTGTGTATAGTCTTGGTCATG
>CAYTLG010000046.1:0-12029 GCA_964438725.1 uncultured Ruminococcus sp.
ATTTTGTCTACGGGGTAAAGAATCTTGAGCTGATTTACCTTGCTCTGGTAAGCTGCCTGCTGCTTTTCGCCCATAAGAGCTTCCATGATTTCGTTCTTTACGAGACCGAACTCAATGAGACCACCTGCGGACTTCTTGTTAAGCTTAATAAGATGCCAGCCGAACTGAGTCTGAACGGGGTCGGAAAGTTCACCCTCATTCATAGCGGAGCAAGCGTTTTCAAATTCGGGAACCATCTGACCGTGTCCGAAGTCACCGAGACTACCGCCCTGCTTACCGGAGGGACAGGTGCTGTGTTCCATTGCGGCATTTTCAAAAGTAAGCTCACCTGATTCGATTTTAGCCTTAAGCTCACGAGCGAGTTCCTCGTTGTCTACAAGGATGTGGCTTGCATTGAAGCTTTCACCAGAATCAAACTGTTCGGGATGCTCATCGTAGTACTTCTTAACTTCATCGTCAGTAACACGAACCTTTTCAACAGCCTTCTGAATATTGTAGCTTGCAAGGAGTTCTTCCTTAACGCGAGCGAGCTGTTCCTTGAATGCGGGATCTCTTTCGATGAGGTTTCTCTGTGCATCAAGAAGGAAGAGCTTCTTGTTGATAATCTGGTCGAGAATCATAGCTCTACCCTGAGGGTTGTTGTAGCTCTGACCTCTCTGACCCATCTGCATAAGCATTGCGTCGATTTCGCTTTCCATTACGGGTTTGCCGCCAACCTGAGCGACAACTCTATCCTGTGCGTTATTCATTTCGTTATCCTTTCGTTTTACATAATCATACAGTATGATTATATCAGACAAGGACAACTTTTTCAAGAGGTAGACAGGAATTTGTTAATCTAACTGCATTAAATAAAGGCTATCTCTGACAAGTACCATCAGATATAGCCTTTTGTTATTTTATGTCCGCAAGGATAATTCTCGATGTCGGACCGGCTTCACATTCGATTTAGTTTTATATTATGTCCGACTAAATTTCATCATCAGCTTAGTGGGAGTGAGTTTTGCGAGAACACGGTAGAACTTGTAGAACGCTGTCGGGGTGTATACGGTCTTTCCGTAGCCTGCCGCAACTAATGCTCCGTATGCTACCTTTGCAGGGTCGCAGTAGGGGAGTACATCGAACGTCTTTGAGTTGCCCTTGATTCCACCGACCTTGATGAAGTCTGTATCCATGGGTCCGGGGCATACTGCCGTAACAGTAATTCCCTTTTCCTTGAGTTCATCGGCAATACCGAAAGTAAATGCGGACACGTATGCCTTAGACGCACTGTACACCGTCATTCTTGAGTTCGGGCAGAACGACGCTATTGACGACACGTTGATAATACAACCGCCCTTATGCATATAGGGTATTGTTATGTGTGTCATTGCGGTAAGTCCCTTGAGGTTAAGGTCTATCATCTGGGTCTGCTTTTCAACCTCGCCCTCTCCCACGTTTCCAAGGAAGCCACAGCCCGAATTGTTTATGAGCATCCATACATCGGGATTAAGTCTTTCAAGCTCCGCTGCGAACTTCTTGTAGCTCTCGTCAAGCGTGAGGTCAAGGGGGAATATTCTGCACTGTCTCGGAACCTCTCTTGCCGCCTCCATGAGCTTTTCTTTATTTCTGGAAACGAGCCAGTATTCCTCGATATCGGGAAATAGCACAGGAAGATTATGTAAAAATTCTCTGCCAAGACCGGCTGACGCTCCCGTAATTATTGCTGTTTTCATTTTGTCTCCTCCGTTTTATGAAAGATAAACTGCTTACAAGTATATCACATTTTACAGGATTTGTAAAGGTTATTCCTCGCTTAACGAATATCCCTCGTAGAAGCTCTCAAACCCGATTTCGTCCTCTGTTGTGCTTACTACAACCCCGTCACGGCAATAAACAACGCCGACATCATCAAGGTTGATAAGTGCATTCTCATCGAGTTCCTCTGCAAGATAGCAGCCCATAGTGCGGACAAGTATCTCTGCACAGCCAAGCTCACGTGAAACTGCGGCAATGCTTGCTGTGGAACTTATAGGATAACCGTCACCACCGATATACTTATGAGCGATTCCGCCGTTATCGTATTCGTAATAGAATCTGTCGTCAACGTCACTCATCGGGAATGCACGGTAGTTCACTATGGAAAGCTGTTTTTCGTAGGTCATAATTGCCGCAGGAATTACGGTGTTATCTTTCATGTCATAGATATTATAGCCGTAGACGTAACCTGAACCGTGATCGAGATTACGCACATATCCGTCAAATGTGGAAAGCGAACCGAAATAGTATCCGTTATCCATCATTTTGTCAGCAATATAGTCTATTACAAATGCGTTCTGCATCCAGTAAAGGTCAATGAATGAAGTTATCTCATACTTCTCAGCGAATGCGAGATATTCTTCAGACACGTTCAGCGTGGCTTTGTTATCATCGGACAGCGTGAGTGAAATATGCTTCTCATCGTTCACAAAAGCTGCCACTGATGCGATATACTCCGCCATTTCTGTATTCATTGACGGGTCGAAATCGTATGCTTCAACGTCATTCACACAGAAGAAAAGGCTGTTGTATTCGTAATAATACGGTGCATAGAATATCTCACGGCGGTCGTTTTCGAGAAGAAGCTCAAGTGCGGAATACAGCTCAGGTTCAAGTGATATTTCCGTATTCGGCGAGGTGTTCAGCGTATAGATATTGTTTGTATCAACGTAGTATGCGTTATTGTACAGCTTTGTCGCTTCGTCGGCAGCTTCAAGGTACAAACTCGATATCGCACGATACTCTACTCCTGCTGCAACACCGGAGGCACCAAGGTTATACTGGAATGCTATATCACCAAGACAGCTTCCGCTGAGTTCGGATTTTGCTTCGATATCACGCCAGCCATCCTCTGTACGTGTCATTGAAACAACACCAAACGTGATAGCAGCTACGCCTATGATGAAAAATACAATAGTCAGAATAACTCGTGGCTTTATCTTTTTTTCGTCAAGCTCAATATGCTGTACAGGCGGAACATACGGAGCTTTAGGTTCTCTTCGTTTCATTAATTCTCCTTTTCCATTAAACAAACAAGGTAACGCAAAGAATCTCTCCAAAGCGTTACCTTAAATGTTATTATGGTTATAATTACAGCAGTGAAATGAGCAGGAAGATGAAGAACAATACTGCTGCGGCTGCTACTATACCGAGACCGATAAGAGCACCCTTTCTGCAAGCTTTGAAGTTGCGGATATAGTTCTTCTTTCTGAATATGTGACCTGCAATAAGTCCGGGAATCGGAAGCAGGAATGAGCCTAATGCGTACCAGATGCTACCTGTATCATGGAGAGGTGTCTCAAGAATATGCTCTGTTTCAGCAGGTGTTCCTACTGATGAGCTTTCATCGGCAGGTGCATTTGTATCACGAATCGTAATGGACTTGATAGGTTCATTCTTCTCACGTACAGCCTTGTACTGTTCAATCTCTTTCTTATTACCGTATACATAGTGGTCATGTCCGATGCAAACCATCTCAGGCTTGTCCTCACTGTAATCGTGTACAGAGGGGTCATAGGTAAAGAGTACCTTATTCTTCTCAAGAGCAGGGTCAGGAATCGGAATTGCGGAAATAAGTGAGCGTGTGTACGGGTGGAGCGGGAAGTCAAAAAGTTCTTCTGCGGGAGCAACCTCAACGATATCACCCTTATAGATAACGCCGATTCTGTCGGAGATAAATCTTACGATAGAAAGGTCGTGAGCTATGAAGAGATATGTTGTACCTCTTTCCTGCTGGAACTTCTTAAGGAGGTTAAGAACCTGAGCACGGATAGAAACGTCGAGAGCGGAAATAGGTTCGTCCGCTACAACAAGTTCAGGTTCCATTACCATTGCACGTGCGAGACCGATTCTCTGACGCTGACCACCTGAGAACTCGTGAGGATAACGGGTGAGATGTTCGGGAAGAAGACCTACTTCTTCGATAATTGTCTCAACCTTCTTTACACGGTCTGCTTCGTTTTCAAAGAGCTTAAAGTTATAAAGACCTTCGGAAACGATATAGTCAACGGTTGCACGTTCGTTAAGGGATGCTGCGGGATCCTGGAATACCATCTGAATGTTTCTGATGACTTCTCGGTCAAGAGAATGAGGTATTTTACCGGAGATTCTAACTCCCTTATACTGAATTTCACCCTTTGAGCAGGGGTTTACACGAATTACGGCACGTCCGATAGTGGTTTTACCTGAACCGGATTCACCAACAAGGGAGAATGTCTCACCCTTATATATATCAAAGGACGCATTTTTTACGGCACGGACAGCGTTATCGCCCTTACCGAATGTTATATCAACATCTTTTACAGACAGGAGTATTTCTTTTCCGTTAGACGGGTCTATGGGTCCGTGTTCCGGGAAATGACCTGACTGTTTTGCTTTTTTTACTTCATTGTTTGCCACAGTCTACTCTCCTATCTCTTAAATATTGAATGCATCTATAAGCTTCTGGTGGATATTGTCAATAGCTTCGGGCTTTTCGACCTTCGGAGCTCTGGGGTCAAGTAGCCATGTCTTAGCGTAATGAGTATCCGTTACCTTGAACATAGGCGGTTCTTTTACCGTATCTATCTTGAGGCAGTGGGGATTTCTGGGTGCAAACGGGTCACCGACTATCTTATTGTACAGTGACGGAGGTGTACCTGAAATCGAATAGAGCTTTGTATTTCTCTGAGCGAGCTGAGGAAGTGAAGAAAGCAATGCCCATGTATAAGGATGACGAGGGTCATAGAACACTTCTTCAACTGTACCAAGCTCAACTACCTGACCTGCATAAAGAACTGCTACACGGTCTGCAATATTAGCAACAACGCCAAGGTCGTGGGTAATAAATACTATGGTGTAGTTAAATTCCTTCTGGAGATCCTTGAGGAGCTTGAGTATCTGTGCCTGAATTGTAACGTCAAGAGCGGTTGTAGGCTCGTCGCAGATAAGAATCTTCGGCTGACATGAGAGTGCAATAGCAATAACGATTCTCTGTCTCATACCGCCGGAATACTGGAACGGGTAGTCGTCGAAACGATGCTCTGCGTTCGGTATACCAACCTTCTTCATGAGAATGAGGGCTCTTTCTCTTGCTTCAGCTTCAGAGCAATTCTGGTGCTTGAGAATGATGGAGGTGATCTGCTTACCGATAGTAATAATGGGGTTAAGCGAGGTCATAGGGTCCTGGAATACGGTTGCGATACGGCTACCTCTAATCTGTCCCCAGTCCTTAGAGAACTTGATGTTAGCAAGGTTGAGGATACAGGTACCGTGGAGCTTTTCTGCGGTTTCATCGATATAACGAACACGGAAAGCTACGTTATCGAACACTTTATTTCTGGTAAGCTCATCATTTAAGTCAAGACCATCTCTCATAGCATTTTTCAGCTCTTCGAGAAGCTGCTTTTCGAGCTTTTTACCCTTGAATCCGCCGTAACGGTCAACGGAAAGACAAATTTCCTTTGCGAGGATAACATTTCTTGCCTTTGTTTCTTCGGAAATTTCCTGCTTTACGGCCTCATCGTACTCTTTATTAAGAGCTGCCATCTTTTTGTTGTATTCATCAAGATAAGCGTGGTCATTAGCAAGAGCCTTTTCAGCAGCCTTTTCGGATTCTACGAGCTTCTTTTCAAGTTCCTTTATCTCAAGGTTCATCTTCTTGATTTCGGCTGAAATGGACTTAATCTTTTCTTTTTCTGCTTTAGGGTCAAGAGTCTGCTTGAGGTTGAAGGCCTCAGTTGAGCGATATTTAAGCTCTGCAATCTCGTTCTTCTGCTTTTCTTCTTCAGCGAGGTCGATGTGTGCTTTTTTCTTTTTCTCTTCTTTAAGAGCGGTTATCTTCTTGTAGATATCCTTACCAAATTCGAGCTTTGAATATTCGTTGAGCTTATTTTTAGCTTCTTCAATCATCTGAAGCTCTGACTTGCCCTTGTTTGCATATGTTTCAGCAAGAGCATCGTCATTGAAGATAAGGGTACCATTTGATATGAAACCGTTTTCGTCGAGCATTCCGGCAAAAGTCTTTGTGAATACCGACTTACCTGAACCTGATTCACCAACAATGGCGATAGATTCGTTTTCATATATATCGAGGGAAATTCCACGAATAGCAGTAAGAATTCTACCACGGACACGGAACTTTACCTCAAGGTCTTTAACTGATAATAAAACTTTCTTGTCTTCCATGCACATCCTCCTTACATATGTGTTCTCGGGTCGGAGGCGTCACCAAGGTTCTGACCAACGACATAAAGAACGACTGTTATGATTGCGGAAATTACAACAGGGCTCCAGAACTCGAACTGCCAGCCGGGAGTAACCATTGCACTTTCTGCACCGTAGATGAGCTTACCGAGAGACATATCCGACAGACCCATACCGATATATGAAAGGAATACTTCAGATGAAATATAAGAAGGAATTTCAGTAGCGGTGTAGGTTACGATTACGGATGTCATGAAGGGAAGAATATTCTTGAGAGCAATGCGGATTGTAGATGTACCGAGACAGCGGGAGGCTAAGTTATACTCACGGTCACGGATGATAATTACCTGCGTTCTCATGAAGTATGCGATGTACAGCCAGCCTGTGATTGTCATAGCAAATACCATTGACCAGAAGCTTGCTGACATAATCATTACGACAACGGAGATAAGAAGAATATACGGTACGTTACCAACGATATTGTAGACTTCCTGCATTACTGCGTCTACTTTCTTGGAGAAGCCCCAAATAGAACCGATAAGTACACCGACAGTCATATTGATAGCGGCACAAATAATGGCAAGTGTGATGGAGATTCTTGAACCATACCAGATAGCATCAAACGTAGATTCACCGGAGGCACCTGTACCGAGAATGTAGCTGATATCAAAGCCGAACTTTTCAATAGCTGCGGAGGGGAGAAGGTGCTTTGCGGTAGCATCTGTAAGATTTGCAAATCTATCATACTCTGTAACTGCGGGATAGATGTATGTGAATGCAAGAATCACGCCAAGGAGTACGAGAACTACGATATTGATTTTTTTACGGAAGAACACACGGAAAACCGAGTGCCAATAGGAATAACGGGGGGCTGTAATTTTTTCTGAGTCGAAAGTGCTGTTGTCAACAAACGAGAACAGTTCTTCTTCGGGGATATCCAGCTCTTCTAAGTCGAGCAATTTTTCGTTTTCCATTGATTTTACCTCGCTTTCGAAGAGAATGAGATTCTCGGGTCAACCATAGACATAAGGATATCACCGAGTATAAGTGAAGCAACAGAAAGTATTGCGTAGTAAAGTACAACACCAACGATTACGCCATTGTCATACATATTGATAGCACGTGTAAGAAGGTTACCTGCACCGGGAACTACATAAACACGTTCTGTAATGATAGCACCGGTAAGAGCACCGAGAATGCTTCCGGGGATACCGTGAACTATCGGGATAATTGCATTTTTAAGAATGTGCTTTGTAAATATTTCACTTTCGGAAAGACCACCTGAACGAGCGAACTTAACATAGTCGGAATTCATCTGGTCTATCATGTAACGTCTGATCCACTTCATAAGGCTTGCAATTGAGGGGAGTGAAAGCGAAATGATAGGAAGCACGTACATGAGCTTACTTGTTGAGTCAACGTCAAATACTGTGGGAAGTCCAAACTTAAAACCAATGGCTTTAAAGAGGAATATATACGCAAGCGACGGAACAGCGATAATAAATACGATATAGAGAGTACCGATTTTATCAACGAGCTTATCTTTCTTACGTGCCATAAGTATACCGAGCGGCACACCGATGAAATATGCAAGAGCAACTGAAATGATACCGATAACGAACGAGTAACCCATCTTGGAGAAGCCATTCTTTACGGTAGGTACGTTTGTATAGTCATCCGTATATCTGGTTTCATATACAATGCTTGTTTCAAGAGAATCCTTTACATAGGAAGCCTTATGGAGGTTATCCGCACTTTCTTCTGTAAGACCTGTGGGATATGTGATAACAGAGTTGGTATATGAACCCTGAGACTGAGTCATGGTTTCAAATACGTCAACACCCATGTTTACAGAATAAGACTTACCGAGGTTTATAGTAACAAGATTCTGATGTATCCACGGGAATTTTGAGTCGAAATAGAGGAGGTACTTATATTTTGTACCGTTACCGATAATAGCGGGAGCAAATTTTTCTCCGCCATATACAGGGTCATGGAGGGTAAAGGTAATGCCTCTATCCTCAATATCCTCTTCGACATAATGGATATTATCCACGGAAATGATGCTTGTGAAGTAGGAAACAAGTCTCTTGATTATCGGAATATCCTTATGAGCATAATACTGTGCCTGACCACCTGGGGCAATCTTTATACCTGCGGTTACAGCGTCAAGTCTGGTTACAGTATATCCCTTTGAATTATAATAATCGTAGAATTTCTGAGTATATTCTTTAACTATATCGCTATCGTTTTCTGCCTTACGTGCAATTGAGACAGCACTAGTTCTCGTTTCTTCATCAATCTCGCCGTTTGCTTTAAGCATATCGAGATAATCCGCATAAGTAACATAGTCAAGGTAGCCATATTCCTCCCATTTACGGAGCTTATATGCCTGCTTGGCGTTGTTGGACGTTTTTGTATACGTCTGGTCTTGTGCGAAGATGAGGTCTCTGTTCATTAATGAATAGATAAGGACCATTACGATCGCTACGACTGCAATTACAGAAAGGACAGCATGAAGTATTCGCTTGAGTAAATATTTAGCCATTATTTACATACACACCTTTCTACCCGTACATAATTTTAACACAAAATTATCGCAACACGGGGCTTTTTCTTAATTTTTTATATAGATATAGCAAGAGGATGGAACACCCTCAGAGTCCATCCTCAAACTATATTTATTTTTGGTTCTTAGGATTTATTCAGATATTAGAACAGACCTATGCACTTTGCCATGTAACCTGCATAATCAGGGTTGAATGTGTCGAGGTATGAGCTCGGGTCACCGAAGTCAGGACCCCAACCGGAGAGGTCGTAGGAGCTGTAGTTAGCCTGGCAACCTAATTCTGTATCGTAACCTACATAGTACCACTCATCGTAGTTAGCAACGGCGATAAGGTTAACCTTAACAAGTCCGCCGAGAGCAGCTTCGATAGACTTAGCAACTGCTGTTTCGCAGTTTGTATAAGTTGTGGAGTTTTCAGGATATGTGAGGTCGATGTAGATAGGATTGTTTTCGTCAACTGTGATACCGAGAGCAGCAAGTTCGTTGATAGCAACCTGGAGTTCAGCCTTAGCATCCTCTACGTTGTACCATCCATCGTAACCGTCGGAAGAACCAACGCCGTCATCAGCTTCAGGGTTCCATGCAGTGATCTTAACACCGTCTGCATCGAGCTGAGCCTGAACGATTTCACCGAAGTATGTGCCTGCAGGGAACTTTGTAGACTTGCCGTTGATGTCGATTGTTACATCTTCTTCAAGAGTTACGAAGTTACCAGGCACGTATGTGTTTCTTACAGAAAGAGGAGCAAGTTCATCGCCGACCTTCTGAGCGTTGTACTGGATTCTGTCTGTTGCATAGGAGATAGCACGTCTGAAGTGTACGTTAGCCATAGCGTATGCGTTAACAGCCTTCTGTTCTTCTGTCATAGGAGATACAGCAACCTTATCGTCATTGAAGTTGTGGTATGTCTGACGGAAGATGTTGTAGAACGCCATGAAGGAAGTTGTATTTGTGGAAGTTACATAGTTGTACTTTTCGAAGTTACCGTCAGCCTTAGCAAGCTCGAGAGCGGAGGAGTTGAGACCTACACCTGCAAGAGTACCTGCGAGAGCATCGTTGTAAGACTTTGTTACGTCAGAACCATCGTTGAAGTTCCACTTGATTGTCTGGACATTGATATTGTCCTTGTTCCAGTAGGTGGGGTTAGCGGAGAATACGATTGTGCTGTTTTCTGTGTGGTTAGTTACGAGATAAGGACCGCAGTAAGCGATGTTATCGGCAGACTTACCATATGTGTAGGATTCAGCAGAAGCGTCATATTCGTCACCGAACTTACCGCCCTGGGATTCGTAGTAAGACTTGTTAAGAGGAGCGAAGCAGCCGTAACCGAGCATGGATTCGAAGTATGTGCATTCGCCTGTGAGAGTATACTGGAGAGTATAGTCGTCGAGAGCCTTAACGCCTACGTTGTTCATATCCTTGTTTTCGCCGGAGAGGTATTCGGAAACACCAACGATAACACCGTCGATAAGGAAGTCAAGACCACCGTTAGCGTCGAGCATGTGGTTAAGACCTGTTACGAAGTCGTGAGCAGTTACTTCACCGATTTCACGTCCCTGAGAGTCAACCCATTTAACGCCCTGACGAATCTGGTATGTTACAGTAATATGACCATTAGCATCGGGTTCGGAGAATTCACCGTGACCGAGAGCGAGAGCGGGCTGCTGTACGCCTTCAGGGTCATACTCAAGAAGTCCGTCGTATGTGTTTACGATAGCTTCGGAGTCAACTGCCTTGGATGTAGCAAGAGCGTCCCATGTATTCGGGTCGCCTGTGTAGGAGTAGCCATAGGTATCCTGGAATGTGTAACCCTGGGATGCGAGGTATTCCTTAGCCCATGCTTCGTATGTGCCTGTACCCTTGAGTTCGCCCCATTTAGCCTTCATTGTCTTAACGTCTTCAGATGTGATGAATTCGTTGCAGACGATAGCCTGGTGGAATCTGTCGGAGTCGGAACCCCACTGAGCGTAGTTTACACTGTAAGGAGCAACACGGCTGATAGCGTAGTTACCGCCCTGGGATGTAGAAGGAAGCATGATAGCGGATTCGAGAAGCTTAGCTTCAGCGAGTGCCATGTATGCGAATCTTTCGGAAACTGTGGAAGCCTTTTCCTTACCTGCTGTGTAGTTAGCATAGAAGTCACCGAGAACTTCCTGGTAAACTGCCTGACAAGCTTCTGTGTATGCTTCGCTGCTTTCGGTGAAGGGTGTTTCGGGCATATACTTGCTGGGATCGAAGGTACCCATTTCCTGACCGTATGTTGCAAGAGCATCGGCGTTAAGTGAAAGAACAGAGCTGTAAACATTGGATGCAGCTGCTGTGTTGCCGTCTTCTGCTCCGGTATTTGATTCTGTTACGTTTGTGCCACCGTTGTTTGTAGTCTCGGAACCACCTTCGGAACCGTTGCAGGCTGCGAAGGACGCAGAAACGAGAAGACAAGCAAGGATAAGTGCAAGACTTTTCTTGAACTTCATGATGAATTTCTCCTTAGTTTGTTTTTCTTCATGCCTGGGGGAGTAAACACTGTAAGGAAAGCTCCCTCAAACCAAAATCCCAATCCGATGAATAATATTTTATTCTCGGGTGATGATTTAATATGCATTTATTGTATCAAATTCCGAGCGTTTTGTCAACGAGAAATTCAAGATGAATAACACAAAATTTCTACTTTCACTTGAGCATTTTTTGTACCATTTTCGGAAATTGGTAAGTTGATACATAAAATAAATAATTATTCTGTTTTTTGGAATGATATATGCATTATTTTTTATTAAAACTGTTGAAACGTGAATTTTCGTGATTTATTCATGCAATTAGCGGAATAATTATGCATTTTTGATTTTGAAATTACGTTCACATCAAGTTTCATTTTGACAGAATTGCTTAATATTTGCCGTGAATTTGTATACATTACAGAGTTTTGAATCTCAATAGTGGGTTATAGTGGATTTCTTTAGCGATACCCAGTTGAATGAATATTTTTACCCGAATTAGAATATTATATTCACAATAATCGCCTTATATTCGTGCGAAAATCAAAACTCTTCCTTTTATATAATATATATTATCACCCTCTCATAGCCGTTTTACACATACCAAGCACATATTTTGCTCATTTATCTCTCCATAGTGAATAAATAATCCCACATTTCCTATTGACTTTGAAGAATGTCGGAGTTATAATATTGAGTAGTATGTCTTTACACTGTTCGTTTTAGGACTTATTGATTTGTAAAAATGCGAGCTGCAACTTATATAT
>CAYTLG010000047.1:0-11717 GCA_964438725.1 uncultured Ruminococcus sp.
GTTATCGAGGGGGCATTTTGCGGCTGCAAGTTTATTTCCGTCACATCCTACGACTGTCATGCTGCCGTTTTCGATTTTAAAGAGGGCACCGTTGAACACGGGTCTGGTATCGTTCTGACCGACGGCGAACACGGTTTTATCTATAAGGCTTTTGATTCTGAACTGGGGGATGGAATAGATTTTATCTCCTATGAACATAGGCATTGAGGGGAACTCTCCGCCGGGTGTAGCGGAAATTTCAAAGTCGGAATATCCGCCGCTTATTTTAGTATGTCCTTTTTCATCAATATCTATTGTAACTTCTCCGTCGGGCAAAGCTCTGACTATCTGGAGAATTTTAACGGTATTTATAATGAACATACCTTTTTCGTATATGGTGCATTCTACGCTTGTACGGAGGCCTTTATCGAGGTCGAAGGCTGATATACGGCAGAGGTCATTACGGTCGGTATCATAATCACCGTATTTAGGGTCGGGTGGGCATTCAAAGAGGAGTCCATCGACTGCGGTGAGGGTATTTTTTGTTTGAGAAATACCTGCCGGAGGAACAAGTGCAGCGAGCAACTTTTGTTTATCGAAGGTAACTTTCATTGATACAGCGTTCCTTTCATTTTGATTTTCTAAAAAATATTCTTTGTATACTCTATTTCTTTATTTACAGCAATTTAGGGTTCCCAACGTATTTAGGGATTGATTTAGGTTAAAAGAGCTAACGCTCTTTTGGATTTTTTCTTTGCAAACGGGTGCGAAAGCCCAATAGACCGCACGTCTGGTGCAAACAAAGCCTTAGCTTCTCTTTATTTCCTTGATTATCTCGCTTATTGTCGCTTCAAGTACAGGGTCGGATGAAAGCTCCTGCTCTATCATGCTGATGTTCGAGTGTACCGTCGAGTGGTCTCTGTCAAATACCTGTCCTATCTGCGGCAGCGATGAGCCTGTTACAGAACGAACTACATACATAGCTACGTTTCGTGCAGTCTTTGTCTCTTTCTTTCTCGACTTGCCCATTATTTCCTCTATCGGAACATTGTATCTTCTCGATACACATTCGATTATTCTGTCTATCGTGTCGGATACAGGCTCTGCATCACGGAGATATTCGGGTACGGTTTGTATTACCATCTCCATGTTTACGGGCTGACCTGTGAGAAGATTCGACATCGCCAGCTTCTTGATAACTCCCTCAAGCTGACGGATGTTTTCCTGAAGATTCTGTGCAAGAAAATCTACTACATCTGTCGGAACATCAATGTGGTTCTGGTTTATCTTGTTGCGGAGTATGGCCATTCTAAGCTCATAATCCGGCGGCTTTATGTCGGCAAGAAGTCCCTGCTCAAAACGGCTGCGGATTCTCTGCTCAAGTGACTCAAGCTCACGTGGAGGACGGTCGGAGGTCAGAATTATCTGCTTCTTGTCCTCGTAAAGAGCATCGAACGTGTGGAAGAACTCAGTCTGTGTAGCTTCCTTTCCGGCGATGAACTGGATATCGTCTATCATGAGCATATCGCAGCTGCGGAATTTCTGTCTGAACTGCTTGTTGCGGTTCTTCTGGATAGCGTCAACGAGCTGGTTTGTAAATTCTTCACCCTTGATACAGATTATCTTCATCTTCGGATTATGCTCAAGGGCACGGTTAGCTATGGCATACATAAGGTGAGTTTTACCGAGACCTGACGGACCCCAGATAAAGAGAGGGTTTACCATAGTACCGATGTGATCGGCGACGTTCATTGCGGATGCGTGAGCAAGCTGGTTTGAGGAGCCTACGATAAAGTTCTCGAACGTGTAGTCACGGATATAGTTACGCCATCTTTCGCCCTTTACTTCGTCATCGGGGTCGGTGGCAAAGGCTCTGTCGTCAAATGGAGCAGGTGTGGGGGCGGGCTTTTCTTCCTCTACGACCTTCGGCAGCGGTTCGGGTCTTGACCAGTTACGGGAGGAGCTGTCGGATGTGAGGGTCATTGGGGTATAAGGCGTGTATGTAACTTCTTCGCCCTCGTCCTCATCCTCATCGTAGGAGTAATTTTCGTCGTCGTTATCCTCTGCGGAGCGGTTCTGTGTGAGCTGTTCCATGAAGGGGTTACGGCTGTACGGGTTCGGCGGAGCTACGGAAGGGTCAACTGTGATTTCGACCTCAGGGCGGTAGCCTATCACTTCTTCGAGGCTTTGTTTAATGAACTCGAGGTGGTGATTGAGGAGGACGTTTTGTTTTATTGCGGTATCGCAAGCAAAGACGGCCTTTTCGGTATCGAGGTAGATGAGCTTGAGGTAAGAGAACCAAAGCTCGTAGGATTTCTGGGCGAGGGGATAATTTTCCCGCATATGCTCAGAAAGCATATTTCTGATTTCGGTAAGGGCCGTATCGTTAGTAAATTCCATTATACCTCCTATATTTTCGGTGATTTTTATACATTAATATATACCGAATCATTATACCACAAAATTCGAGATTTGTCAACGAGAGCGCGCGGAGAGCTGTCGTTTTCCTAAGGGGGGGGAGGGATTCGTTTAGGTAAAAATAGTGTCAGCTCTTTTTACAATCATCCATTCCTAAAGGATTTAGGCACCAATCCCCCTCAATGCGGTCGGAGTAACGCTTTATTCCTATAAATCTGCACCGCAAGTGCGAAAAAATTAAATCTTTTTTTCACTCCACCCCTTGACAAAAGGCAGATGATTGATATATAATGAATGTTGTCTATCTGTGCGAATGCGGGGATAGTTGGGTTCGCCCTCAGATTCCCCAAAACCCGCCGGTCAATTGTATTATTTGATTATCAGAAAGGGGTGTAAATATGCTCAGAACATATCAGCCTAAGAAGAGACAGAGAAGCAAGGAACATGGCTTCAGAAAGAGAATGGCTACCGCTGACGGAAGAAAAGTCCTCAAAAGAAGACGCGCTAAGGGTCGTGCAAGACTTACTCACTAAGTTTGACATAAGCCCAAGGTGGCAAAATCATCAGAGACCTCCGCATATCTTTGCCAACACATAAGTTGTGCTGTGCTTGATTAGTCGGGGGTCATAATTTTAGGAGGATATTCGGTGAAGCTGTACAGTTTAAAAGAAAATCACCTTTACAGAAAATCCTATCGGCTCGGTAAGAAAAAAGGCTCGTCAACAGTCGTCGTGTACGTCCTGCGTGATAAAGCCGCTGCCCTGCTGAAAAAGCAAAACCCACAAAAACAAAAGCTCAACCGTGTCGGAATCTCAGCCTCAAAAAAAGTCGGAGGTGCAGTACAGAGAAATCGTGCGAAACGTGTCATCCGTGAATCCTATCGCCTGATAGACAAAGAGATCGGTGTAAAAAAAGGATATCTCATCGTCATAGTTCCACGTGAAAAATGTACTGTCTGTTCCATGCAGGAAGTAAAACGTGACCTCACCTATTGCCTTGAGTCTCTTGAAATGCTCGAAAAGAATGAGGAAATCGTGGAAAACTGTGTCGGGTCAGATACGGAGGGTGAAAATGAGTGAGCTTGCCTCTCGCATTGTAAAAATAGTGCGTGAGATGTTTCTCATACCCGTGAAGCTTTACAGAAAATTTGTCTCCCCGCTGAAAAGTATGCCCACGTGTCGCTTTGAACCGACCTGCTCGCAGTATGCGATGGATGCGGTTCGTGAGTGGGGCATTGTCGTGGGGGCTTTTCTCACGCTCCGGAGACTCATTAGGTGTAATCCGTTCTCAGATGGCGGATATGACCCGGTCCCCAAAAGACCGAAAAAACATTAGGTTTAATTTAGGATAAACTCAGTAGTTGCCAAAAAGGCATCACTGTAATGCCAACCCTTGAATATTAATTTCTTTAAGGAAATAAGTTTATCCCGTAAACCGAAAAGCCCGAATAATTTAAGAAAGGGGATACCTGCCCACCCATATCGGACAGGTCGTTTCAATGGAAAGTATTTTTGATATCCTCTATATACCCATGGGTTATATACTGAGATTTGCATACTCCCTTACGAATAACTACCTCGGTGCAATCTTTCTGTTCACTCTCGTAATGGAAATACTTCTCTGCCCTATCGCTATAAAGCAGCAGAAGAACCAGATAAAACAGGCCTCACTTGCACCTAAAACTGCGGCTATCCGTAAAAAATATGCGGGCCGAACAGACCAGGCTACACAGCAGAAAATGCAGAATGAAATCATGGATATGTACAGAGAAGAAAACTTCAACCCTGCAAGCGGTTGTGGTCCTATGCTCATACAGCTCCCTATCATTATCTGCCTTTATAACGTAGTCACCATGCCCCTGCGATACATCTGTAACGTACCCACCGCACAGATAGAGGCTCTTAAAAATGTCCTCACCGGTGCAGGTATGGAGGTCAGTGCAAGAAATACACAGATAGAGATGATAAACCTCATCCGTGGTAATGTCTCAAATTACTATTCCGTAGCTCCCCAAAAGACCGAAAAAACATTAGGTTTAATTTAGGATAAACTCAGTAGTTGCCAAAAAGGCATCACTGTAATGCCAACCCTTGAATATTAATTTCTTTAAGGAAATAAGTTTATCCCGTAAACCGAAAAGCCCGAATAATTTAAGAAAGGGGATACCTGCCCACCCATATCGGACAGGTCGTTTCAATGGAAAGTATTTTTGATATCCTCTATATACCCATGGGTTATATACTGAGATTTGCATACTCCCTTACGAATAACTACCTCGGTGCAATCTTTCTGTTCACTCTCGTAATGGAAATACTTCTCTGCCCTATCGCTATAAAGCAGCAGAAGAACCAGATAAAACAGGCCTCACTTGCACCTAAAACTGCGGCTATCCGTAAAAAATATGCGGGCCGAACAGACCAGGCTACACAGCAGAAAATGCAGAATGAAATCATGGATATGTACAGAGAAGAAAACTTCAACCCTGCAAGCGGTTGTGGTCCTATGCTCATACAGCTCCCTATCATTATCTGCCTTTATAACGTAGTCACCATGCCCCTGCGATACATCTGTAACGTACCCACCGCACAGATAGAGGCTCTTAAAAATGTCCTCACCGGTGCAGGTATGGAGGTCAGTGCAAGAAATACACAGATAGAGATGATAAACCTCATCCGTGGTAATGTCTCAAATTACTATTCCGTAGCTCCCGCACTTGAGAACGCTGTCATCCCCGATTTTACCGTGGGACCGTTCGACCTCTCGCAGACCCCTGAGATCAGCTTTACTCCATTTAACTGGCTGATGCTCATTCCCGTCATCACGTTCGTCGTAATGATACTCTCCCAGAAGATTTCGCAGAAGTTCACATATCAGACCCCTGAGACAGCAGAAGCTCAGAATAACGCTTCCATGAAGATTATGATGTGGACTATGCCCCTTATGTCCGTTTATATCGAATTCCAGCTCGCCGCAGCTATCGGTGTTTACTGGATTTTCCGTAGTGTTATTCAGCTCGTTGAAAGAATAGTAGTATCTAAGCTCTTCCCCATTCCCCAGTATTCCGAAGAGGACTACAAGGAAGCCGAAAGACAGGCAGGTCTGAGCGAAAGACAGAAGAAAAAGGAAGCTAAGGAAAACAAACAGTTTGTACGTAGCCTCCACCACATCGACGACGAAGAATACATCGAACGTCATAAAGAGGAACTCGCTGCTCTTGAGGAAGAAAAGAAAGGCAAAAAAGTCTCCGCTTCCGAAATAGGAGAGACCTCCGCTGCTAAAAATGCTCCCGCTCCCATAAAGAACGACGATAAGACAGCATACGCAGCGAAAAACAAAAAAAATAAATCCGACGAAAAGTAATTCACCCCCGGAGGAAAACAATTTTTTATGAGTGAAACATATATTGTTACAGCTAAAACCGTAGATGAGGCAATAGCTGTTGCAAATCGTGAGTATGCCGACGCTGAACATGAGGTGTCCTACGAAATCGTAGATATGCCCAGAAAAGGCTTCCTCGGTATCGGTGCAAGAGACGCAAAAATCAAAATAACCGTCTCCAAAATTCAGAAGGTTGAACTGGGTTCCCTCGTTGATGATATCAGAGGCATGAAGAAGCTCACAGACAGAAGCGGAAGCACAAAGCCTGCTCAGAAAAACGAAAAAACAGGCGAAAAGTCCGCTGTACAGCCGAAAAATACTCAGAAAAAGACCGAAAATAAGCCGTCCCAGCCGAAGAAAGAACAGACTCAGCAGAAGCCCGCTCAGCCTAAGGCAAAGACAGAAGCAAAACCCGAAGCAAAACCCGCTCAGAAAAAGCCTGCTCAGCCCAAGGTAAAGACAGAAGCCGAAGCAAAGCAGACAAAGAATGCTCCTCAGCCCAGAACCGAAAAGGTTGAAAAGACCGAAACGCCCGTTCAGAAGAAAGTCGAAAAGACTGAAAAAACTGAAAACAAAGCTCCTCAGCAGAACAAGCCCGTTGAAGCTCGTACCGAAAAGGCTGAAAAGGTTGAAAAGCCTGCTCAGAAGAAGGTTGAAAAGACCGAAAAGGTTGAGAACAAGACTGAGACTAAGGTTGAAAACAAGCCCGAAGTTAAGGCAGAAAAGCCCGAAACAAAGAAGCCTCGCCGTTCTGCACTCGGAAACGAAGTAAAGCCCAGAGCTCCCAAGACTGAACCGAAGAATCCGAAGAAGATTCCCGCAACACAGTCTACCGTAAGCGAACCTCTCGGACTTGCAGATTTCAAGGGGGCAAAGAACGAAGGATTCGGCTCAGGCGACTACAAGAGCGGAAGAATGTCCAACGATGTAAGAAAGAAGCCCAGAATAACCGACCCTGCAAAGGCTAATCGTGATGCTCTCAAGGCTCTCACAATCAATGTGGACGAAGAAAACAGAAAGGCTCGTGAAGCTGAAAAGAAGGTTGCCGAGACCGAAGAAGCAAAGGCTGTTATCGAAGAAACAGTTGAGGTTACAGAAGAAGTTGTAACTGCTCCTGTAACAGAGACAGTTGCGGAAGCGGTTGAGACCGTTGAAGCAGCTATCGAGACTGTTGAGGCAGAAGAAACACTTGCACCTGTTGAAGAGAAGAAGCTCAGAGACGGCGTAACTCAGGAAGAAATGGATTACGCACTTGAGTTTGCAAACACACTTCTCGCAAATATGCAGCTTGATGCAAGAGCGGAAGCAGCTGATGCAAACGGTGAAGAATACGTTATAAACGGTGACGCAAACGTATATCCGAAGATAAACATCACCGGAGCTGACACAGGAATACTCATCGGACACCACGGTGAGACACTTGATGCGATACAGTACCTTGTAAACCTCTCCGCTCTCCGTAAATCCAAACAGAAAGATGGCGACTATGTAAAAATCGTAGTTGACATTGAGGGATACAGAGAAAAGAGAGAAGAAACTCTCCGTTCACTCGCAAAGAGAATGGCACAGAGAGCGGTAAAATACAAGAGAAACGTATTCCTTGAGCCTATGAACGCATACGAGAGAAGAATCATTCACAGTGAGTTACAGTTCTTTGAGAACGTATCCACGCACTCCGTAGGCACGGACAAGGACAGAAAGATAATCATCACCTACGAAGGACCCGACAAGCGTGAAAGACCCGAGAGAAAGTTTGACGGCAAGAAGAGCCGCAGAAACAACTCTGAGAGGGTAAACAAGGAAGCGATTGCGGAAGTGAGCGATGGCACAGATGACGGAGAAAAGAAACGCCGTCAGAAGCCCGTAAAGCTCCCGATAGAACAGCTTGGCGATTTACTCGAGTCCAGAGAAGACAAGACTGAAGAATAAAACAAAAAAGGCGGAGTTTGGAAAAAACTTCGCTTTTTTTAATTTACGCTTAACTTATAGCAATTTTGGATTCCTAAAGGATTTAGGTAAAACATCATTGCCGAATTGTTGTTGAAAGAAAAACACCATTATTTTTTATACTTTTTTTCTCAAAACCTATTGCATTTCACCCGAAGTTGTGCTATAATATTTCAAGTAATGGACCATTAGCTCAGTTGGTTAGAGCTCCCGGCTCATAACCGGTCGGTCCTAGGTTCGAGTCCTAGATGGTCCACTCATAAGCGTACTGATTTTCGGTACGCTTTCTTTTTTGCCGTGGCTCTGTTTTGTCGGAGCTACGGTTATTTTTTTGCCCGCTTTTACATATCATTGTTTGTCATTATCTTTCATCGGAGAGTTTTCTTTATGATTGTTGATTTCCTTAAAATGTCAGCGTGCGGTAACGACTATGTGCTTGTGTGTGATGCTTCACTGCCCTTTGAAACGGTTGCAAAACTGATGTGTACGAGACGTTTTTCGGTCGGTGGAGACGGTCTGCTTGTCGTTCTGTCTGCACAAAATCAGCAGAATAATGCACGTATGCGAATGTTCAATCCCGATGGCAGCGAGAGCGAAATGTGCGGTAACGGTGTGCGTTGTGTGGGGCGATTTGTTCTTGAAAATCACCGGAAATACGGCTTAAAAGGCGAAAATCGCACGGTTTTAATAGAGACGGCAAGCGGAGTCAAAAAGGTTTGCTGCCGTGACGACACGCTTTTTACAGAGATGGGACAGCCAAAGGTTATGGAAACTCTAACCATATCTGCCGATGACAGAGTTTTTTCCGTGGTTCCCGTAAATGTCGGAAATCCCCATGCGGTCGTGCTTTTGTCTGAGTCGGAATTTATGGAAAACAATACCTTTTTACACTATGCTCCGATTATCGAAAAAAATCACACGTTTCCTGAAAAAACCAACGTAGAGTTTGCATATGTTTCAGACAAAAACAAAATCAATGCTAAATTCTGGGAACGTGGAGCTGGTGAAACTCTCTCCTGCGGAACGGGAAGCTGTGCGGTTTTTGCGGCGGCGCGGTCACTGGGGTTGGTTGAAAATTCCGCATCGGTTGTCGGTCATGGGGGAGTTCTTGAGGTTACGGAAAACGAACACGGAATGACTCTCGGTGGTGAAGCAAAAATTGTTTTTTCGGGTAGGATAACGCTTGATTTGTAATGCACTCTCGCATATGTCAAAAAATATTGTCACAAATACATAATTATACTGAATCGATGAGGATTTATGCATATGATAAAGGTGAAAGCGAACGAAAATCTTGTCGGTATGAACACCGATTATATCTTCTCTGAAACCGCACGGCTCATTGCAGACTACGACCGCAGGCACCCCGATAAACCGTCCGTGCGACTTGGAATAGGGGACGCTACACTGCCGATTGCGGAATGCGTTATACGTGCGATGAGCGAAGCCGCACTTGAATTAAGGCACAAAAACTGCGGATATCAGCCTGAAAACGGGCGAAAACAACTACGTGAACTTATATCAAAATATTACCTGAGCGTGGGATGCGATGTTTCTGCTGACGAAGTTTACGTGAGTGATGGTGCAAAAAGCGACCTCGGAAATCTGTTTGACATTCTCGGAAAAGTCACCGTTGTTATGCAGAGACCGTATTATCCTGCGTATTTTGACGGAGCTGCAATGCGTGGGCTTGACTGTATTTTTATACGTTCGGATGTGACAAACAACTTCATTTCCGACCCCGATGAAGCCAAAATAACTGAGCCGTCGGTTATAATCCTGAACTCCCCGAACAATCCGACAGGTGTGGTGTATCCAAGGGAAATACTGGAAAAGTGGGTGGCTCTTGCGTTAAATACAGGCTCGCTGATAATCTTTGATGCAGCATATTCTTCCTTTGTAGAAAGTGGTATCAGGAGCATATACGAGGTGCAAAATGCCGAAAAATGCTCAATCGAAGTATGCAGTTTATCCAAAAACGCAGGCTTCACGGGTCTGCGGTGCGGATGGAGCGTGATTCCCGACGGACTTGAGATAGATGTGGGTAATGGAAAATCAAGGAAAATAAGCGAAATGTGGATGCGGAGACAAAGCGTGCGGTTCAACGGTGTGTCGTACATTACGATGCGTGGAGCAGAAGCAGCGATGAGCGAGGAAGGGTTGCGATATTCGGCAAGCTGTATTTGCACGTACAAAAGCAAGGCAAAAAAGCTGAAAAATGAGCTTGATTTACGAGGAATAAGCCATGTAGGCGGCGAAGAATCACCGTACATCTGGACGGAGATACCGAGCGGAATTGGCATGACATCATGGGAATTTTTTCTATATCTATTGGAAGACAAAGGAATAGCGGTGACCCCCGGAGTAGGCTTTGGAGACGACGGAAGATTTAGACTAAGCAGTTTTTGAGAATGCAAGGGTGACGTTCGCCATATTGAAATCTAAAGTCCGTCAACCTTAATCTCAGGGGTATCCGCCGGAAAACCTCCCCCTTCCCCACATTTTTAACCTATCTTTAATGTTTCTTACCTTTCGTTTTAAGGGAAAATATCGTATAATAGTGGCAGAAAATCATTATTCCGAGAGGAAAAACATACATGGAACATAACGAAATGATAGAAAAACTGCATTCTCAGGCTAATATCTCCCTTGAGGACGCAGAAGATGCACTGAAAAGAGCAAACTGGGATATGCTCGATGCTCTCAGACTTCTCGAAAATGAGGGGAAAATTCCCCCACTCACATCAAGTATGACTACCACCGATTCTCAGGAAAACGGCTACGAAAGAGTATCACGTTCCTCCGACAATAAGACAGATGGTAACTTCTGGTATAGAGCAGGCGAAAGGCTCCGTGAAATATTTCTTTGGACGGTCGGCCACTCGTTCATCATAAGACGACGTGATAAAGTTATCCTTAATCTCCCCGTGATTATCATGCTCGTCATACTCTGCTGTATGTTTGAGATTTCCATCATAGCACTTATCGCAGGATTATTCTTTGACTGCTCGTATTCCGTGGAAATAAATGGAGACAATAACGATGAGTAAAATTCTTATAATAGAGGACGAAGAAAAAATTGCACGATTTATTGAGCTGGAGCTGTCGCATGAGGGCTATGAAACGGATAAGGCTTTCAACGGACGTGACGGACTTGAGAAAATCGAAAACGGCAGCTATGACCTTGTTATACTTGACATAATGCTGCCCGAACTTAGCGGAATAGAGGTACTCCGCCGAGCAAGACGAAGCACAGACGTACCCGTGATACTCCTTACAGCGAGAGACAGCGTGACAGACAAGGTCAGCGGACTTGACATGGGAGCGAACGACTACATAACAAAGCCCTTTGCGATAGAGGAACTTCTCGCAAGGATTAGAGTTATCCTGAGACAGAGCGAAAGAAGCCTTGCAAAGGATGACACACCTGTGGATGAAGCAAACGAAGTCGGTGACGAAGCTGTGCTGTCATGTGCGGGAATAGAGATGAACGTGGACTCGCACGAGGTTACGTACAAAGGAGAGCCTGTTGACCTGACGAACCGTGAATTCATCCTGCTGAGGGTACTTCTTGAGAACAAAAACGTAGTCATGACGAGGGAAAAGCTGTTATGTGATGCGTGGGGGTACGACTACTATGGCGAGACAAACATAATTGACGTATACGTAAGGTACATTCGCCACAAGACCTCCGACGACGTAATAAAGACGATACGTGGGGTAGGATACATCATTGCAGACTGATTCTCCTTTGGTGTAGGAGACTACAATAAATTCAAAAGAGTGGGGCTTTTTATCTTTCCCATCCTTTTGAAAAAGGAGCAACCATTATTGCAATAGTACATTTTTTGAGGTTCTTTTTATGAAAAAGAAAAAAATCCGTATCCGTTCGTTGGCAAACCGTATCAACTTTGCTCTCATAAGCCGAAAGTTTTTGAAAAATGTCGTTATAGATATCACGACATTTTTCAAAAACTTTCGGCTTATGAGAGCAA
>CAYTLG010000048.1:0-11582 GCA_964438725.1 uncultured Ruminococcus sp.
AACCTCACGCTTAAGCTCGATATGCTCTGCTTTAAGCCATTTGGTCAGTTCTTCAAACGTAAGAACCGCATCAACAAGACCTTCATAATAATCGGCTTCATCCTTTTTGGCAACGCACGGACCTATGAAAACAGTCTTAGAGCCGGGATATCTCTTTTTAATATCACGACAATGAGCCTGCATAGGTGAGAGAACGTCGGCAAGGTACTGAAGCTCCTTCGGGAAATACTTCTGAATAAGCAGGTTTATCGAATGACAGCAAGATGAAATAACGATATCCCTATGTTCTTCATGAAGCATACGCTCATATTCTGTCTTGACCATAGTTGCACCGATAGCGGTCTCTTCTACATCGGCAAAGCCCAGTTTCTTGAGAGCTTCACGCATTGAGCCGATACCTACACCATCGTAGTTTGCGACAAATGAAGGTGCAAGGCTGACATACACGGGGTCTCCCGACTGCATGAGTACCTTTACCTTTTCGGTTTCATCAACGATAGCCTTTGCGTCCTGAGGACATACGACAAAGCACTGACCGCAGAGTATACATTCATTCCCTATTATGTGAGCCTGGTTTCCTGAGAATCGGATTGACTTTACAGGACAGTGACGTATACATTTGTGGCAGTTCTTACAGTTGGATTTCTTTAGCGTCAGATAATTTGCCACGGAACTCATCCTTTCCTTGACTTACTTTAACTTTGCGAGAATGCTTTTTTCAAAAAATTCTTTGAAATTTTCCTTTGTGATACCGGTATAGACATCGTCGTCAACCGTCACCGTAACTCCAACACGATTACATTTTCCCGTGCAGAAGCTACCTGCGAGAGTTACATCAGCTTCCAGCCCGTTATCGGCTATGGCTTTTTGCATAAGCTCTATTATCTCCTGAGAGCCCTTGAGATAGCATGAGCTTCCGACACATATTTCTATTACCATAACGACACCTTCTTTTGATTAAAGGTTAGCGAGGACGTCGTTCTTGAAAAATTCTTCAACAGAGTCAGGAGTTACGGAATAGAATGCGTCATCAACTGTTACACATACGCCTTCCTTGCATCTGCCCATGCAGAATGTTCCTGCAAGCTCTACCTTATCTTCAACGCCGTTATCAGCGATGAGCTTCTGGAGTGCCTCAACAACATAGCGTGAGCCTTTGAGATGACATGAGCTTCCGATACATACTGTGATTTTCATAATAAGTTCTCCTCTTTGGGTAGTTATATAAAATTTATTGTAAGTGTATTTTTGCCAATCTGAAATATTATATCACAAATAAATGCAATATTCAATATTCCGTTTGACATATAATTATATCAAAATAGGCATTATAACTCGTCTCGTTTGACGAATTTTTCTTTTGCTGCCATAAGCTCCTCGATGAATTTCAAATCAAGCGGAGTCAGCTTATAGTCCTTTCTGTATATCAGCACATCTTTATAGGTCTTTGTGTTATCCTCACAGGTACGCTGAACAAGGTCATACCGCTCAAGCATATCATAAGGAATCGGGGACACCCACATAAATGTACGACTGTTTGAAGAAAGAAGCTCAAACTGACTTGCACGCTCAAATATGAATATTCTTTTATCTATATCATCGGGAAGTTCTTCCTTTTTGACTTCATAAAACGGGAGCGATGGAACATATGGGTCTGCATGAGCTATTTCTATGTACGGCTCAAGGTCGGAGTAAAGTATTCTCGATTTAACCGCAAGTCTATGCTCACAGCTCATAAGCAGATTATAGCGGAACTCCGTCACAATCTCATGAGCCATTCCCTTTTCTTCAAGCATATTTTTGAAATATCTATCAAAATGTTCTGCGTATCTGATAATTCCCAGCTTATAGTCAGCCTTCAGAATATTGCTTATGACACGCATGGAATTTGTTTCTTTATAAAATATTTCTGCGGCTGCATCTGAAGTGATACTGTTCGTGAATTTTGAAAATGCGTAGGAGATGTAGCTTGCTCTCGGCACGGATATCGAAAAACGCTGTTTTACTCTGTTTTCGGATTTATACATCTCCTCTATCTCGTCAACCTCACGAAGTATCTTCTGAGCATACGAGATAAAGCCCTCACCATCGGGGGTAAGTATCATCCCCTTTGAAGAACGCTGAAAGATGGTTATGCCAAGTGAGTTTTCAAGCTCCTTTATTGCACGGCTCAAATTCGGCTGTCCCATATAAAGGTTTTCGGCAGCTTTATTTATCGAACCGCAGCGTGCAACTTCCACTGCATATTTCAGATGAACCAGATTCAATTCGGAATGCCTCCAAGCAGACAAAAACGGATTTTTTACAACATTATTATATCACGTTTTCGCCATGCTCGTCAATCGGTAAAATAACTTTTTATATACAATTAGTTACTTGTGTGGTTATCAGAGGGAGGCAAGAAGCTCTCTGTCCTCGTCGGTGATACGTTTGTCCTTGAAATAATACTCTCTGTCGTGGTCGCTGATTTCACGAAGTACACGGCAAGGATTTCCGACAGCAACAACATTTGCCGGAATATCCTTTGTTACTACGCTTCCCGCACCGATAACAGTGTTGTCACCGATTGTAACACCGGGAAGAATAACGGCTCCTGCACCTATCCAGCAGTTACGTCCGATATGAACGGGAATATTGTACTGGAATACCTTTTCACGATATTCGGGTGCTATGGGATGACCTGCGGTAGCGATAACTACGTTAGGTGCAAGCATTGTATAATCTCCGATGTATATATGAGTATCGTCAACAAGCGTGAGATTGAAGTTAGCGTATACATAGGAGCCGAGATGAACGTGATGTCCGCCCCAGTTAGCATGAAGCGGAGGTTCTATGTAGCAGCCTTCACCGATTTCCGCAAACATCTTCTTCATAAGTTCCTGTCTCTTTTCGCCCTCAGACGGTCTTGTTGCGTTATAATCATACTGAAGCTCAAGGCATTCTGCCTGTTTTCTTACCATTTCTTCGTCACAGCAAGCATAGAGACGTTCAGAAGTCATTTTCTCCATGGGAGTCATCTTTTTGTTTTCCATTTGCAATTCCTTTCGATAATTACAGTTATTTAATTGTAATTATAGCAATAATGTCGGTTTATGTCAACCTTGTTTTTCGCAGTCTTGACAAGATGAATTTTTGATATTATAATATTTTTCGGTAATGCTAAAAAATATCGGAGGAAAAACTATGAAAACACCATCAGTCATACTTATAGGTATCGGAGGTTACGGCAATCTTTACGCAAATGAACTGCTCAGACTTTCTGAAGAGGGAAAATGTATATTCTGTGGAGCAGTAGACCCATTTCCACAGTCAGCTGCGGCTTATAAAAAGCTGGTTGAAAGTGGAATCAAAATATACTCCACACCTGAGGAATGCTATAACGAGATAACTCCCGACCTGTGCTGTATTTCGGCTCCGATACAATTCCACACGCCGTATACCATGCTCGCTCTTTCACACGGAAGTAATGTCATATGTGAAAAGCCCCTCTCAGCCGTACCGGAAGATGCGGAAACGATAACAAGATATGCAGACGAGCGTGGTCTTTTTGTAATGTCCGGCTATCAGTGGTCACACAGCAATGCAATACTCAGTCTCAAAAAAGATATACTCTCCGGCAAATTAGGCTTTCCTGTCAGCATGAAAACGATAGTTCTTTGGCCGAGAAGACAGTCTTATTTCAAGCGTGGCTCAGGCTGGGCAGGCAAAAAATACGCACCTGACGGAACACCGATTTTTGACAGTGTAGCGAACAATGCCGCCGCTCATTATCTCCACAATATGCTGTATCTTTTAGGTGACAGTATTGATTCAGCCGCAGTTCCGTCAAAAATAGATGCGGAGCTTTTCCGTGCTAATCCCATTGAAAACTTTGATACTTCCCTCATACGTGTTACTGTTGAAAGCGGAGCCGAAGCCTTGTTTATCGCTTCTCACGCAATAGAAAAAAACGTCAATCCGAGATTTGAATATACTTTTGAAAACGGTATTGTATACTACGCACAGGACAGCTCACCGAATATTGTTGCCAAACTTAACAGTGGAGAGGAAATAGTATACGGAAATCCGTTCGAGCGTGACTGTACAAAGATAGAGCTTGCTGTAAATAATTCCTCAGTGGATACAGATGAAAGATTCATCCCGTGTTCAGCCAAGACAGCAGGCTCACACACAAAATGTATCTCCACAATAAAAGACTGCGATATTGTCTCGTTCACAGACGATATTATAAACGTAATAGATGCCGAACATGACCCACTCAGATGTGCAAACGGGCTTGTAGAAGTGCTTGAGAAGTGCTATACAGACGGCAAACTTATCTCAGAAACGGCAGAAAACAGCGAAATCGGAAAAATCACACGTACATACAAAGAAATAAAGGTAAAATAATTATGGAAAACGAACGCAAAGACGCAACGATGGTCGGCAGAACTGTCAGCTATTCCAGAACGGAACAGGTTCAGCTTCTTATGCAGGGAGCTTTAAACGGATACAACAGACTTTTCGGTGGTCAGCTCATGGAATGGATCGACGTGGTTGCTGCTGTTACCGCAAGACGTCACTGTGGAAAAAACGTCACTACCGCTGCGGTTGACTCACTTGTGTTCAAATCCCCTGCAATGCTGAATGACACCATACTGCTCGAAGGACACGTAACATATGCCGGTCGCACATCTATGGAAGTATGCGTAACCACATATGTAGAAGAACTTGACGGAGAAAGACGTGAAATCAACAAAGCATATCTCGTACTTGTTGCAATAGATGACAACGGAAAGCCCGACACTGTTCCTCCGCTCATTCCCGAAACGGACGAAGAAAAGAGAGAATACGCAGAGGCTCTCGAAAGACGAAAAAACCGCAGAAACTGAAATACAAAACTGTATACAGCTCCTGCGGTGGGCAACAAATTTACTCAGCCCATGCTTTTATTATGTTTTCTATTACCTCAGCGGATTTTTCCATGCCCTCAACTGTAATATGTTCGTAGGGACCGTGGAATGCATAGCCGCCTGTTCCGAGGTTCGGTGTGGGAAGTCCCATGAATGAAAGTCTCGCACCGTCTGTACCGCCTCTGATAGGATTGTGTCTGGGAGTAAGTCCGCACTTTTCTATTGCACGGTTTGCTACTTCAACAACCTCAAAACGGTTTTCAACAACCTCTTTCATATTTCTGTAAGAATCACGGAGAGTAAGGACAGCAGTTCCCTCTCCGTATTTTTCGTTTATAAACTTCTCGATATGACGGAGGGTATCTTTTCTTGCCTCGAACTTCCCTGCACTGTGGTCACGAACGATGTAGTCGAGCTTTGCCTTTTCAACATTACCGCTCATTTCCTCAAGGTGGAAGAAGCCCTCATATCCATCTGTATCACGGGGAGTTTCAGCGTTCGGGAGAAGTGAATTTATCTCCATTGCTACAAGAGAGGCATTTATCATACGACCCTTAGCTTCACCGGGATGTATATTAAATCCGTTTACCTCAAATGAAGCGGAAGCAGCGTTAAAGCACTCGTATACAACCTCACCCTCAGTACCGCCATCAACAGTGTAAGCAAGATTTGCACCGAATGCTTCAAGGTCGAAGTTGTCGGCAGATGTTCCGCATTCTTCATCGGGAGTGAAAGCAACGGATATAGAACCGTGCGGCATACCGCTCTTTATTATTTTCTCAACTACGTAAAGTATCTCGGAGACACCGGACTTGTCATCCGCACCGAGAAGTGTGTTTCCGTCAGTTGTAATGAGAGTTCTTCCGACAAGCTCAGTGAGATGAGGGAAGGAGGACAGGCTGAGAACTCTTCCGGAATCTCCGAGAACGATATCCTCGCCGTTGTAGTTTTCGATTATCTGCGGCTTTACGGGAGAATCGGCAAAATCGGGTGCTGTATCGATATGAGCGATAAAACCGATTTTAGTCTTATTTTCATATCCGGGTGTTGCGGGAATATGACCGTATACATAGCATTTTTCATTCATGTATGCGTCTGCAATTCCTATTTCTTTCATATCCTCAACAAGAATTTTCGCAAGAACGAATTCTTTTTCGGACGTGGGTACTGTATTCGAGTCTGAATCACTCGATGTAGAAACGGCTACATATTTTAAAAATCTTTCAACAAGTGTCATTTTATTTCTCCTGTGTTATTTTTATCTTGATTATACTCTTTATGTTATTTTTTGTCAACCGAAATTCAGTCCTGATACATTTTTTCAAAAACTATTATCGGAGCTGTCGCCCACGGATGGAACAGGCTGGTATTCCACTTCTGCTCTTTTCCCCAGGCTTCAAATGTAGTGGTTCCGCCCTCGCTTATCATATTGAGCCATGCACCGTCATCTGTCGCAAGCTCTAGTGCGATATCGTTTGCATTATTCTTGCAAAGTGCTTCAAGTGCAAAATATGACATATACACACCCATTGAAGTTAGCTTTTTATCGTGAATGAGCTGTACTGCGTTTTTCACAAATACATCGTTATCTTTCATCATTCCAAAATAAAGCGGAAGTACATTTGAATGCACTGCGGAGTGTCGTTTTTCTGTTGAGTCACAGAAAAGTCCGCTTTTTTCGTCGTAGAACACACGTATGAACGATTTTTCGATAATTTCTGTCATTCCCGTTTTTTCATATCCGAGGATTTCCGATATCTCATCATATACCTTGACAAATCCGTACCAGAATGCGTTTATGACATTATGCAATCCCTTTCCAATCGGGTTCGTAAGAGGAAAATCATATCCGTCACGGAGATTATCCGGCCAGTCTACAAGATTCCATTTTTCATGTACATCTTCTATAAGTCCGTCTCCGCTGTCGTATGCTTTAAAATATTCATATACGCCATTCAGGTAGGGATACGCATTTTTCAGAAAAGAAATATCTCCGTCACGCTTGTATGCCCACAAGGTAAGCTCCGATATGAGAAGCGAATAATCGGCAATCTCCTGCATATAAGCGGATGTTGATACCGCCATAAGACCCTTACATATGAACGAAGAATCAAAGAAATCCTGTATAGCTTTTTTCAGCATGGCAGTGTCACCTGTAAGTATCGCCTGAGCCCTGCCGGATATGAACACATCCCCCAGATACTGTCCCTTTTCACGAGTCGGACAGTCAACAAAGACCTCTTGAACTCCATAGTGTACAGTGTCCTCACACAGCTTCAGAACCTTATCGAGTTTTTCATTTCCTGTACGCAGTTCAGCCTTTCTGTTGTACGGGTAATGCTGAACTACCATTTCGATATCGTAAACACGTGCATCCTTCGGAAGTATTATCTCTACATAACGGAATGCCTTATATTCAAATTCATTGAATAGGTCTTTATTGCCCGACAACAGCCATTTTTCCTCATACTTGCAGTTGCATCGCATCTCATAACGAACTTTTCCGTCATCGGTCGTTTCTTCACCTAAGTGCATGAGAACACAGTCACCCCTTTTACCGACAGCTTTCATGCATAGTCTGCCGACATATTCTCTGCCCATATCGACAAATATGCTGCCGTTGTTTTCCGATATTATCTGTGGTGTCACTGTATACACATCAAGCGGTTCTATTGTGGATTTCACCAAGTTATAGTCAGCATTTTTGTATACCTTAGCGAATTCCCAGCTACTGTCATCGTAGTCTGTTCTCTCAAAACCTATTTCTTTCGCAGAAGAATCGTAGCATTCCGCAAAGGCTGTCTCATATCCGTATGTTCCGCACGAGAAATACGCACTATGCTCTGCACATTTCCAGCTTTCGTCACTTACAAGCACAGTTCTACCATTGACATCAAGCTCGCACCAGAAGCTCTCACGCATATCTCCCGAAACCCACACACGGTTGATAAGTCCCTGATAATATGTATGTACCGCAATCACGTTCTCTCCGTCACGCAGGTATTCGTTTACATCTTTTTCCATATATCTATACGCATTCGGATATGATGGCGGCGGTCCCTGCATAACGAATCGTCCATTGATGTAAAGTCTGAAATAGTCATCTGCGGTTATACGTATAACTGCACTGTCATGCTCTGAAACAGAAAAACTGTTTCTGAAAAGGATATGCCTGTTTCTGAATCGGTCATCACACGGTGGGACTCTCTCTCCACCATGCTCCTTATGAAAGACATTTATCGGTACAGCTGATTCAAAATCGCTGTGACATATGAATTTGCTTTCCATAGAATACTCCCATAAAATTCTTCAAAGTGATACTTTGATTATACACATCCTCCAAAGATTTGTCAACACCGTGAAGAACATGGTATTTTTTCGATTTCGTCTCCCGCTTATGTCGGATATATCTATATTTTGACAAAAACTATGTTGAAACTTTCACTGATTTATGCTATACTCACATTACAATCAAAAATTTATGCTATTTACATATGGAGGGTCATATGAAATTTCAGGAAAAATTCGGCGTTTACGGAATTGACGATGAACGCTCACGCAAAACGATATTTCCTACACGTGTTGTTCTGACTAACGGAAATGTACGTGGTGCAGAACATCTCACAGAATACAAGCCTGTTCAGGTAGCTATATATCACTATCACGACCAGTGCGTTCTTGTGAATGACGGAAGCGGAACAAACCCTGCTGTTGTTGTTGATTTCGGTCGTGAAATTCACGGTACAGTATCTCTTTCACTCTGGAGCATGAATGCCGCATACGCTCAGTTCAAAATCAGACTTGGTGAAAGTGTTTCGGAAGCCATGACTGATATCGGTGTAAAAAATGCCACAAACGACCATGCACAGCGTGATATGCTCCTTACATCAGGCCCTTGGAGTACAAACGAAACAAACGAAAGCGGCTTCCGTTTTGCTTATGCAGAACTTCTTACACCGAATGTAACAGCTGAAATACGCTCGATATGTGCAACTCTCGTATTCCGTGATATCGAATACAAGGGATATTTTGAGTCAAGCGATCCTCTTGTAAATAAGATATATGATACTGCGGCATATACCGTACACCTCAATATGCAGAGATACCTTTGGGATGGAATCAAACGTGACCGTCTCGTATGGGCAGGTGACATGAACACTGAAGTAGCGGCTATTCTGTCGGTATTCGGCGAAAATGAAGTTGTTCCGAAGTCACTCGATTTCGTCCGCAACATCACCCCTCCGAACGAATACATGAACGGCATCCCCGAATACAGCCTTTGGTGGGTACTCTGCCAGCACGCATGGTACATGGGAACCGGTAACTACGAATACCTCGCAAGCCAAAAGGATTATATAAAAGAGCTTATTCCACGCTACATCAACTTTATTGACGAAAATGGCTCGGAAAATCTCCCCGGCAGAAGATTCTTTGACTGGCCTACAAATGACCATGATGATGCAAAGCACGCAGGAGTACAGGGTCTTGTCCGCTACGCATTCAACGCAGCAGGAGACATTCTCAAAACTCTCGGTGAAAGTGAAACTGCATTCAACTGCTACACTGCGGCCGATAAAATGCTTGCTCACCGTCCCGATTTCGGAAAGTGGAAACAGCCCGCTGCACTTATGGTAATGGGTGAACTTGCCGATGCTAAAAAGGTATTCGATGACTGCATTTCGGTAGGCGGAGCTAAGGGACTTTCAACATTCCTCGGATACTACACGCTCACAGCTGCAGCTAAAGCAGGAGAACACACCTCCGCTATGAATATTCTTCGTGACTACTGGGGCGGTATGCTTGAGATGGGTGCTACAACATTTTGGGAGGACTTTGACATAGATTGGATGGAAAATTCCGCTCCCATTACAGAACCCGTACCCGAAGGAAAGAAAGACATTCACGGTGACTTCGGTGCATTCTGCTATACCTGCCTCCGTCACAGCCTTTGCCACGGATGGGCATCGGGTCCTGCACCTTACATCGCAGAAAACGTACTTGGTGTAACTCCTGTAACCGCAGGTTTCAAGAAAGTACACATTGCTCCTCACCTCAGCGGTCTTGAATACATTCGTGGAGCAGTTCCGACACCTTACGGAAATATTGAGGTAGAAGCCGACAAAAACGGAGTAAAGTATAATACTCCCGATGGTATAGAAGTAGTTGAATGATAGGAGATAAATAATGATAAGAGAACTTACAGCAGAATCAAGAAGCTATCGCAGTTTCGATGAATCACGCAAACTCGGCCGTGAAGATCTTGTAGACCTCGTTGAGACCGCCCGCCTTTGTCCCAGTGCCGTTAACTTACAGCCTCTCAGATACAGACTTGTTTACGAACATGATGAAGTTGAAGAAGTTCTTGCTCTCACACACTGGGCAGGACTTTTAAAAGATGTAAAACTTCCGCCTGAAGGTCATCATCCGACAGCTTTCATTGCGGTATGCTGCGACACAACCGTATGCCAGCCCGAAAGAGCTGATTTTGATGCAGGCATTGCTTCACAGACAATCATGCTTCAGGCTTGCGAGCTTGGACTCGGAGGCTGCATGATAGGTGCGTTCGACCGTGACGAGCTTTCAAAAACCTTGCTTATTTCAAAAAAATACAAACCGATAATACTCCTGGCACTCGGCATTCCTGACGAAACCGTATTTATCTGCGATATTCCGAAAACCGGAGAAACTGCTTATTTCAGAGATGCGGCAGGACTTCATTTTGTTCCGAAACGCTCAATCGACGATATTATCATAGAATGACGGCATATATCGTTGTATCTATACTCCTCAGTCTTTGTTTTGCCGTAATGACCGCTGTACGCAGAAAACACAGTGAGCTGACAAAACCGCTGATGCTTGCCGATGCTTCCGTCTCCGCTGTCGGTGTATGTCTTGCTTTGTTCTCGTACCTGCTTATGAATCGTGTTGACAGGCCCCTCGACCAAGGATTTATAGATTGGATGAACGACATGACCGATATGTTTTTTAAAATTGATATCCCTATGTTCGTTGTTCTTTCCTGCTGTCTCTTCATTCCTGCGTTCATGGCATGGTTTGATAAAAAGAACCGCACTGGATTTTCACTGGTCATTCGTCAGACAGCGTCAGTTTTTGCACCTGCATTCATGCTCATCTTCGGCGGATTCTATTCTTCGATAACGCAAAATGCAACGACAGCAATTGACACCTACATAAGATTATTCACAATCGGTGAAGCTCTTGTTTTCCGTGCTGTCAACGCGGTGGAATATCGCTCATATCTGCTTGAGGCTAAAAATGTGAAGAAACAGTGACAAAAATTCATTATTTTACTGAAAAATCACCGAGATTCCGTTGTGACTATTGATTTTTACAGTTATATATGATAAAATAACGGATGAATTTATCACTCAGACAGGAGTTTTTTCCAATGAAGCTATCCTACCGCAGACTCGTTTCGTCATTGCTGACACTTTGCATGGCGGTATCGCTCTGCTTGTTCGTTATTCCGACACCGACATATGCCGCAGATGCCATCAAATCAACTGTCAATATTGCAACCGCAAACAAAAACCAGACAGGTATGGGTTACAACTGGCAAAACAGATATGACATTCTCACACTGAACGGTCTTAACATAGAGACTGAAGATGATTACGGTCTCCGTCTCCCTAAGAACTGTACAGTAGTGCTTGAGGGTAAGAACTACAT
>CAYTLG010000049.1:0-11342 GCA_964438725.1 uncultured Ruminococcus sp.
ATATGAAGCTGGTATCATGGAACGTCAACGGATTCAGAGCAGTTTTAGAGAAAGGCTTTGCAGATTTTTTTGAGTCAGTCAACGCAGATATTTTCGCATTACAGGAAACGAAATTACAGCCGGAGCAGGCAAAGTTTGCACCTGACGGATATTACAGATACCTTTCGAGTGCAGAGAAAAAAGGATATTCCGGAACTGCGGTCTATGCAAAAAAAGAACCAATAAACGTATTTTACGGAATAGATGTCGATGGGACAGATGGTAAATATTCTGACGAGGGACGACTTATAACGCTCGAATATGAAGATTTTTATTTCATATGCTCTTATACACCGAATGCACAACAGGAGCTGAAAAGACTTGCGTACCGAATGGAATTTGAAGATGACCTGAGAGCATATATGACTGAGCTTAATACAAAAAAGCCTGTTATACTTACAGGGGATCTGAATGTCGCACGAACCGAGATTGACCTGAAAAATCCAAAGACGAATATCGGAAATCCTGGCTTTTCATATGAAGAAAGAGCAAAAATGTACGAGCTTCTGTCCGCAGGCTTTACTGATACGTTCAGATATTTCTACCCCGCTAAAACAGATGCATATACTTGGTGGTCATATATGTTCAAGGCACGTGAAAAGAATACAGGATGGCGTATAGACTACTTCATAACATCCGAGTCACTTAACGAAAAATTGCGTGATGCCATGATATATTCCGACGTATATGGAAGTGACCATTGTCCGGTCGGGCTTGAAATTGACCTTTAATAGAAACAAACTCTGCCTTTGAGTTTTATTTGGCGTTTTTTTCGTGTTGCCGTAAATAATTAATAATTTCTTGTTGAAAATACTTACACAATAATATATAATTGGGATATTATAATCAAAACGGAGTAATTAATGCAGTCATCATCAAATAACAGCGAAAAGGGAAAAAAGAACCTTCTGCTGTCAATAGTGCAGTCGAGCCTTATACTCACATCGCTTGATAGATTTACCGAATATATTTATACGCTCCTGAAAAACGGACTGTTTGGCTTTTTGTTCACGGGATATAACAGTGAGCAGAAATCACGAATTGCCGAAAGATTCATAAAAACAAAATTTGCTTCACATGAAAAAGAATTTCGCTATGGCATTTGCAGAAGAATAGAGTCCAGCGTGATAATTGTGGGAATATCGTATATTATGAAATTCCTACTGGGCTGCCGATTGAAGGTGTACGGTGCTTTTGTTGCATCGTTCGGACTTTATACGGCAGTTGTGACTTTTGTTCTGGCTGTAATTGGAAATAATATTGCCTCACTTCTTGAGAACAGCTATATAATTATGGCGGTTGTAATGATAGTTTCATCAATTCCGCTTATAATGTCAAAAAAACGTCTCTCAGAATCACTTGTGACATCACGTGTTGGCAAGCTGATAATGTATATCACAGGATATACAACGGATGAGGTGTGTGATATAGTTGGAGACGGCGGTCAGGTAAATTCCGCATTTCTTGTTGGTATAATTTGTGGAGCCTTGACATATAGCGTATCACCCTTTGCAATATGTGCGTTTATTGTGGCTTTTCTCGGATGTTATCTTGTGCTTGTTCGACCTGAACTGGGAGTTTTGGCCTTGTTCTTCTTAATGCCTTGGCTTCCGACAATGGTTCTTGCCGCTCTTGTAATATACACAACATTGTGCTATGGTATAAAGCTGTTCCGTGGAAAGAGAATATTCAGACTTGAACCCGTTGACGTAATGGTAGCGGCGTTTGCTGTAATGTTGTTCTTCGGCGGCTTCATCTCGCTTTCGGGAAGCTCCGTAAAACCGGCACTTCTCATGATATGCCTGCTTTGTGCATACTTCCTTGCTGTTGAACTGATATGTACAAGAAAATGGTTGGTAAAATGCTCTATGGCTTGTGTTGGATCTGCGGTGCTTGAGTCACTGTATGGTATAGCTCTGTACTTCACGGGCGGCGGATATTCGTCACAGGCGTGGCTCGACAGCGATATGTTCTCATCAATAGGCGGTCGTGCTGTCGGTTCACTTGAAAACCCGAATATGCTCGGCGAATATCTTATACTTATCATTCCGATAGCTTTTGCTATGTTTATCGGACGTGGAGAGGGAATGAGAAGAATAAGTGCTTTTGTGTCGCTCGGAATTATGGGCAGCTGCCTTATCCTAACATGGAGCAGAGGTGCATGGCTTGGTATCATCCTTGCCATAGTAGTGATGCTGTTCATGTGGCACAGACGGGCACTTTGGCTTGTATTTGCAGGAATTGCCTCTATCCCGATTCTTCCTTCAGTTCTCCCGGCTTCAATATTGAATAGATTTACAAGTATTGGTAATCTTTCTGATTCATCCACATCGTACAGAGTCCATATCTGGCACGCAACAGTTAATATGATAAGTGACAATCCCGTAAGCGGAATAGGAATCGGCGAGGGTGCATGGGACAGACTTTATCCTCTTTATACCTTTATGGGAGTTGAAGCTGCACCACATTCACATAACCTTTACCTCCAGATATGGCTTGAACTCGGAGTTTTCGGTATACTCACATTTGTTTTTCTCATGCTCATGCTGTATAGTTCGGGATTCACGCTTTTTGCAAAGTTGTCCGACCCATGCCTGGCAGTGAAAAATGAGCTTGTTGACGATATGTCACGCAGAAGCAGTTTCACACCTCAGCAGACCAAAACACAAATCAGAATTTCATGTGCAGCTCCTCTTTGCGGAATAATCGCCGTCCTTGCACAGGGAATGACCGACTATATCTGGTATAATTACAGATTGTATCTCATGTTCTGGCTTATGTGCGGACTTGCTTCATCCTATATAAGAAGCGGTCGCAGTATGCTTGAAACTGAAAGTGAAGTAAATACCGATACAGATAGAGGCGAGTGCGAAATTATGCTCGATACCTCCAACAGCCATAAAAAAGTTAGATCGAAAGGCATGAACAATGAATAAAAACAGAAAACTTCGCTTCAATGCGGTAGATGTGATAATACTTCTGCTTATATGTGCGGTAGTGTTCGTGTTGATGAATATTTTTGTCAAGAATAACGACAGTACAGGCACAAATACGGTCAATTATAAAACTATACGTTATGTTGTGGAACTCTCAAATATTGATGAACGCTTTGCTCAGTCGGTAAAAGCAGGACAGGTAGTTCAGGATGCTATTGAGAAAAAAACTATCGGCACAGTAGTCGGAGTTCAGAGCGAACCATACAAAAAGATAAACTTCAGCTATGAAGAAAACAAAGAAGTAGTATCTGAGGTCGAAGACAAAATAACAATGAAGATAACCATAGAAGCGGAGGCTGTCGATACTGAGTATGCGTACACGGTAAACGGATGCAGTATACTCGTCGGTAAACAGTTCAGCCTTATGCTTCCCGAAATGTATGGAGCAGGCTACTGTATTGACCTTAGTGACAATCAGTAAGCAGTCCCAACAAGGAGAAAACAAATGACACAAATAATATTCGGAATAGTTGCGGTCGTGTGTGCGATGCTTCTTGCATATACTACAACACCGATAGTACGAGTGCTTGCGTTCAAAATAGGAGCGGTAGATGTTCCTCTCGATAACAGAAGAATGCATAAAAAACCCATACCGCGTATAGGTGGACTTGCAATATATCTGAGCTTTCTTGTAACAACACTTTTGTTCTGTCGGGTAGATAAACCGCTTGCTACGATACTTATCGGAGGCGGCGTGCTTGTCATTCTCGGAACTCTTGACGATATATACAGACTTAACGCATGGTTGAAGCTTATCATACAGCTCGCAGTGGCTGTTTTTGCGGTATGTAACGGTTGTGTTATCGACCATATAAATTTAGGTGGCGTATACGTTCATCTCGGCTACTTTAGTATACCGCTGACTGTTCTTTGGATAACAGGACTTACCAATGCTATAAACTTCATAGACGGTCTTGACGGACTTGCGTGTGGAGTGTCTGCGATATCTTCACTTTCGCTTATGGTAGTGGTAATGCTCAACGGAGATATCGGAAGTACCATTATATTCGGTATCCTTCTCGGTGCCTGCCTTGGATTTCTTCCGTTTAATTCCAATCCTGCACGCATATTCATGGGCGACACAGGTTCGTTGTTCCTTGGATATTCACTTGCTGTAATGTCTGTAAGCGGCGTGTTCAAGCTCCATGCAGTGCTTTCATTCATAACTCCGCTCATAGTATTTGCAATTCCGATATTTGATGCAGCTTTCGCAATAATTCGTCGTCTGTTGGCAGGAAAAAGCCCGTTTTCACCCGATAGAGGTCATATCCATCACAGACTTATAGATATGGGATTCACTCAGAAAGAATCTGTAAAGCTCATTTATGCAATATGCGGTATGCTCGGACTTGTTGCAGTATTCTGTACAGAGTCCATGTTCAATAACAGCCGTGTGCTAAAATCTGTTTGCATAGCCGTAATAGCAATAGTGCTTTTTGCCGTGAACTTCATCATTCTCAAAGATCCCACATTACGCAGACATTCCGGGATGATAGAGGATGACATGACAATAACCGATTATATCAGTGAGCTTGACCCTGAACAGGCTAAGAAAATTGAAGAACATAACGGTGCAACTCCCGAAGAAATTCGTGAACTTGAAGAACAAATTGAGAGTAAAAAAGACGAAAATATAAAAGATGAGCAATAAAACTCATAAAGTAAAAACGCAGGCTCTTATTGTTATTTCAGCTGTGGTAGTAGTGCTTGCCACTCTGCTCATACTCGGAACTGTGTTCGGTGACCCTGTTATGCCTGAGTTCTTGAGAATAATATTCAGGATAAACACCGGTGGTGACGAAGCTGAGATTGACGGGGATATTCCGGATATACTTCATGATACCACACTTGAGAATGTATCATATTTCGACTATTCCGCTGAAGAAATACTGACAGCATTGAGCGAGGCAACATCATATAAAAGACGAATCAGAATAATCTCGTCATATGGAGAAACCCGTGATGTTGAGAATTACAGACTTTCAGTAGATGGTAAGAGCTTTCGTGCGGTCGGAGAATCATCTGAAATAGTGTATGACGGAGAGAACCTTTACATGAAGAACGGTCTCTCAGAAGCTGTTGTAGAAGCCGATACGGACGTTTATTCTGAAATAGGCTTCACTTCACTTAGCGAGGTCAAACAACTTCTCAACGATAATAAGCATAAGCTCAGCTACGGCACAAATGAGAGAACAATAAAAGCAGTTCTGTACAGCGATGACGTAAATATCAGTTCGGAGTATGAGATATCTCTTGAAAACGGACTTGTCGTTACAGAATATCACTACCGAAACGGTGAGATTTACAGAGCGGTCGTTACCGATTCCGTGACTGAATATAACGGAGAAGAAATTGCTATAACGAAAGGATAAGCATATGGAAAACAGGAAAAGACTCGGAGCACTTGATGTTTTTATTATATTGATTCTTGTGATGTGCCTTGTTAGTGTCGGGTTCCGTGTACTTTCAAACAGAACATCCGATATATCCGAAACAACACAGCTCGAAAATTATACCATGACGTTTAAGGTTATGGGGATACGTGATTCATCCGCACGTAATTTTATGGGCAAGGGAACAAAATTCTACATGAATGACTCAAATGTGTATATCGGAGTAATAAACAACGATAATATAACTATAACAGATGCTCAGAAATACTATGATGCATTTGATGGAACAACGGTTTCGGCATTAAATACAGGAAGCGGAGACCTATATAAAGTCGATGTGGAAGCTGCATTCGATGTTGAAGGAAAAACCGATGCAAACGGACGTTTCCTTCTTGGTGGAAACCAGTACATCGGAGAAAATCAAGAGCTTCAAATACACAGTAAATATCTTTCGATAACAATACTTGTAACTGATATAACCAAAGCAAGATAAAAAAACAGGCTGAGACAACACGTTTCAGCCTTATTTTTTTATTCAGTTGCGTATAATGTTATGTCCCACATTGGAATACATCTTACACGGCGGAGGTATAATTTCTTTTCGGGAAGACGGTTATGAACTTCATTTATCAGAGCAAATATGTCGTCCGTGCGATGGTAAAGAGATACTGCCATGTCTGGTCTGCATCTTTCGATAAGCTCACTTCCACCTAGGATTGCCGCCGCTTCACTTCCTTCAATATCCAGCTTTATAAGGTCAATGTCGGTGTGTGCAAATTCAGTGTCAAGAGTAGTTGAGCGGGTGAACGTGACCTTTGCACGCTTGTTTTTTCCGTCCTCACCTGAACCACGACTTCCCGATGATGAGTATTCAACCTCACCGATATAGTCAGACAAAGCAGCGTTTATAGGTATCACTTTGCATCTGTTTTCGTTTTCGGTATATGCTGACAGTTTTTTGAATGTCTTTGGGTCGGCCTCTATTGCATATATAATTTCGGGAGAAAGAGCAGAAGCAAACACGTCTGCACTGTCCCCCTTGAAAGCACCGCCGTCAATCACAGTCGAAATGTTTTTATTTCCGAATATATTGTGAAGAGTTTCAGTCATGTCCTCGGTACGCAGGAGATATTCAAACCGTCCGCTGAGCCTGAAATTTACAACATCATCGAACAGCAGTCGTGATTCTTCGTCATCAAGCATGGCTCTTGCACTTTCAAGCTCATAACGGTGTTTTTTGAGATAATTCATGTCGAATAGCTCACCGCCATATAGAGGGACATCGGGTATTATAAGCTCATGCTTTCGGTCAAGTTCCTCAATAAATGCTCTTACTTCCTCAAGAGTTGTACCGAAAGCAAGCAGAACAATAATATCGTTTCCGTATTCGCTTATAACGTCGGAATATGAGCGAACGTGGTAATCATGAAAATATCTGTCACGTACAAACCCGTCAGACGCAAATATACCCTCAAGTCGAATATTGTTCTGTTTAAGAGCGGCTATTATTTTGTCGGCTCCATTTCCGGTGCCGTAGAGAAATATTGGCTTGTCGGTTTCAGTAAGCGTGTCCCACATAGAATAGTCAAGAAACATTTTATCCCTCCTGTTTATTCAAGCTCAAAATATCGTGCGGCATTGTTCCAGAGTATGTCCTCACGTTCTTTTTCAGTGAGATTTAGTCTCATAAACATTTTTATCTCATGTTTAATACTTGTTACAGGATAGTCTGAGCCAAACATTACTCTATCAGCACCAAACTTGTGTATGAGTCTTCCAGCGTGTTCGACAGTTATATATTCAAGCACACTCGATAAGTCAAAAACAAGATTGTCATAGCCCGGAAGAAGTATTTCAGCGTCTCCCCATGCCTTGTACCCACCCATATGAGCTGCAACAACACGTAGAGCAGGAAACTCACGCAGGATGTTCACGAGTTTCCTTGGTTCCGAATAGCGGTATATCGGTCTTGCATCTCCCATGTGAAGATAAAGCGGCATATCGTATTTTATGAGTATCTCATAGAGAGGGTAGAGCTTCTTGTCATCTATATCAATAAGCTGAATGTCAGGGTGCATTTTGACACCTTTAAGACCGAGAGTGACACATCGTTTTATTTCCGCTTCAAAATCGGGGTAATCCTGGTGCATACCTGCAAAGCCTATTGTTTTGAATCCGTGAGAGCGTGAAAGTTCTGCAACCTGAGCCATAGAGGTGTTGACTTTTTCTACCTGCTTTGCATTGGTTGCAACAGAGAATACGAGAAAGCCTTCCACGTTATTTTCACGTGCTTCAACTTCGAGTCCGCTGTAGGTGCCGTTTCCCTCAACTTTGAATTCATAGAAGTTGCATAAGCTATCGCAAGCACGTTGAGCAATAACATCTGGGTAGGTGTGCGTATGGGTTACAAATATTCTGTACATTATATGTATCCTTGAGTTTTGATAAAATATCCTTGATTTTTGAATTGTAATGTGCTAAAATTACACTAACAATATATTATATCATATAAAAGGGAGAAATACAATGGATTGTTTATTTTGTAAAATAATATCGGGAGAAATTCCGTCTGCAAAGGTCTATGAGGATGATAATATCTACGCATTTAAGGATATCAATCCTGAAGCACCGTGTCATATTCTTGTTATTCCTAAAAAGCATATAGCTTCAATGGATGAGGTAAATTCAGAAAACAGCACATATGTTGCGAAGATATTTGAAAAGATTCCCGAAATCGCAAAGCTCGGTGGTGCTGAGGGCGGATACAGAGTTATCTCTAACTGTGGTGAAGATGCCGGTCAGTCCGTTCATCATCTCCATTTCCATGTTATCGGTGGATGCAAGCTCCCTCTCCACGTTTTCTCTGAGAAATAATATTAAAGCTGTCATGTTTTGGTCGCATGGCAGCTTTTTTTTGTTTTATCCGAACAATTCAGTGTATATCAGACGTATCGCTCTGTCAAACTCGTTGCTATTTATTCCTATTGTGATAATATGCTTGAGTGATATGCAGTCAGCGAATATAATATTTATACCGTTCCTGTGAAGCGTGTGCAGTATTTTTGAGGAGGTATCGGCACTTAAAACGTCACCTCTGCCGACAATTGATATCATTGCTGTTTTCTCTGTTGAAATGACGTGTTCAGGCAAATCGGTGCGGATATTATCTATAAAATCATTACGCTGATTGCATGAATCAAAAACAAGACATATCTTTCTAATTCCTGAGAAAATATCAACGTGTTCTGAATCTATTAGTTTAAGTTTATCATATACCTGCCGAAGTTGATTGCTCTCTGCTTCAATACATAACGTAATTAATCCGCTTTTTCCTGATATTCCCGCAATAGTTTCACCTTCACCATCGGGCAGAGTAGAGACTATCATTGTTCCAAACCCATTAGGATTAGCGGTGTTTCGTAGGTTTATCGGTATTCCGGCAAGACGTATCGGCAGTGTTGTGTCTTCGTGAAGTACATTCGCACCCATGTATGACAGCTCCCTTAGTTCACGGTATGTCAGACTGCTTATTGTCCTTGCGTAAGGTATTATTTTCGGGTCAGCGGTAAGAATTCCGTCAACATCAGTCCAATTTTCGTAAATATCAGCATTGATCGCACGTGCTGTTATCGAACCTGTTATGTCGCTTCCTCCACGTGGAAATGTCCGTATGTTTCCACTGGAATCAGAACCGTAGAAACCCGGTATAACACAATTTTCATGTTTGTTAAGCTCGCACGACAATAGTTTATTGCTGATTTCAGAGTCAAATATGCCATCATTGCCGAATTTTATATACTCGACTGGGTCAATAAAGTCAAATCCCAAATATCCCGAAAGAAGCTTTCCGCATAGGTATTCTCCTCGGCTTGCAGTGTAGTCACGTCCGACACCTTTTTGTATTTTATTGTATATGTTCTCATATTCTTCGGATAGCTTGGCTTTGATATTAAGTTCAATCCGTATAGATTCAAATCGCTCAATAATCTTTGCAAATATATCATGAAAATCTTCGTGTGCTGCTGCTTTTTCTTGGCAGTGATAAAGCATATCTGTAACCTTATCGTCATTATCACTGCGTTTTCCGGGAGCTGACGGAACGATAAAACGCCTTGCTTTGTCACTTGTTATGATATCCTTGACCATTTTGAAATGTTTCGCATCTGCAAGTGAACTGCCACCGAATTTCGCAACCTTGATATTGCTTTTGTCCGTTTTCACTTTTTTAGACCTCGCTGTTGTGTGTCATGTGTCGTCATTATCCGTCTGATCAAAGTATATGCAAATTATATTTCTTTGACAGTTGTGGGAACAATGTGTGAATATCCATCGTCAAAAAATAAAAACGAAAAGGAGTCAATCATTATGAAACTTAAAAAGATAGCGGCAATGCTGCTCGTTCTTATGATACCGTTTTCTTCTTGTTCCTCTAAAAGTGTCAATGATACTGCGTTCGCAACAAGTGAAGCCTATTATGGAGAGGAAGAATTTGAAGTCGAATATGTAATGGACGGTGCCTCATTACTTGCAAGTGACTATGAAAATGGAAATGCTGATAACGACCTCTCAGAGAGAAAAATAATCAAGACCGCTGATTTAAGCTACCAGACACAGACCTATGATGAATTTATAAATGCTCTAGAAAAATGTATTGATTCCCACGGCGGTTACATTGAGTCATCTGAGCTTTCGGGAAACAGTATGTATTCTTCACGAAAAAACAGAAACGCATATATTATCGCTCGTGTTCCGTCTGATACATACGCTTCATTTATTGGTGAAGCGTGTGAGCTTGGTACATTGACCAGAAAAAGCGAAAGAAAAGACGATGTAACCATGAGCTACGTCGATGTTGAAAGCCATATAAATGCTTTGAATGCAGAATATGATTCGCTCATAGCACTTATGGAGAAAGCAGAGTCACTTACAGATGTTATTGAGCTTCAGACCAGACTGACAGAAGTTAACTATCAGCTTGATTCGTATAAATCACAGCTCAGAAAATACGATGACCTGATATCATATTGTACTGTTAACATAGACGTAAATGAAGTCATTCGTGAAACTATACCTGAAAGAGAAATGAGCTTTGGGGATAGAGTTGTCATCGGACTCGGAGATACATTTTCTACAATCGGAGAATCTGCGGTTGATTTTGCCGTGTGGTTTATAGTAGCTCTTCCATACATTGCAATATGGGCGGCTGTTATCGCTCTTATAGTTGTAATTATCAAGCTGCTCATAAACAGAAAACACAAAGGCAAAAGAATAAGCGAAAAGAAAATGAATGAAATAATGAGCAAAATAAATGAAGAAAACGATAAAACTGGTAACTAAAACATTAGCGGTTATTATAGTAATAGGAGTAATATACACGTTAAGTGCAAACCTAGTTATGTACTTTACAACAAAAGGGTTTATCTTAACACCAAATGAAGCTGCCGATTGTAAAGCCGACTGTATACTTGTACTTGGAGCAGGTGTGAAGGCTGACGGAACTCCCAGTCATATGCTTGAGGACAGACTTCTCACTGCAATAGATTTGTATAACAAAGGAGCCGCACCAAAACTGTTAATGAGCGGAGACCACGGACGTTCAGACTATGATGAAGTTAACTGTATGAAAGCATATGCAATAGAACATGGAGTTGACGAAGACGATATTTTTCTCGACCATGCAGGTTTTTCGACATACGAATCAGCTGTACGTGCCAAAAAAATATTCGGAGCAGAGCGTGTGGTAGTAGTTACACAGAAGTACCATCTTTACAGGGCGTTGTATGATGCGAAAGCCTTTGGAACTGAGTGTGTCGGTGTCGGAGCCGATATAAGACAGTATTTTGGACAGACCATGCGAGATTTGCGTGAGACCGCCGCACGTGCAAAGGATTTTGCATATGCAATTTTTAAGCCA
>CAYTLG010000050.1:0-11296 GCA_964438725.1 uncultured Ruminococcus sp.
ATCATTTTCGGTCAGATGAGACTTATCATCGCAACAATGGATATCGAAGAAATTAACTCCGACCGTGACAAGTTCCTTGAAGCTGTATCCTCAAACGTAGAAACAGAGCTTAAAAAGATAGGTCTCAGACTTATCAACGTAAACGTAACCGATATCACCGATGAATCAGGTTACATAGTTGCTCTCGGTCAGGAAGCAGCCGCAAAAGCTATAAACGACGCTAAAATTTCCGTTGCAGAAGCCGAAAGAGCAGGTGCAATCGGTGCGGCAGAAGCAGACCGTGACAAGCGTATTTCAGTTTCCAAGTCGAACTCCGAAGCTATCGGCGGTGAAAATGAAGCTAAAGCTAAGGTTGCAGAATCCGACGCTACAAGACGTGAAAAGGAAGCGGAAGCCCTCAAGCGTGCAACTGCTGCCGAAAATATAGCAAAGGCACGTGCAGAACAGGAATCCTTTGATGCACAGAGAGCAGCAGAAGAAGCAAGAGCTCACTACGAACAGGCAAAGCTCGAAGCGGATATTATCGTAAAGACTGAAATTGAAAAGAAAAAGCTCGAACTTCAGGCAGAAGCGGAAGCAGAACAGACCAGAAAACGTGCAAAAGGTGAAGCAGACGCTATTCTTCTCAAGATGCAGGCTGAAGCAGACGGTGTCAAGGAAATGCTTATCAAGCAGTCCGAAGGTTTTGCTGAGATCGTTCGTTCTGCAGGCGGAGATGCAAATGATGCTATTCGTCTTATGATTGCCGATAAGATGGAAGAACTCACCAGAATTCAGGTAGATGCAATAAAGAATCTCCAGATAGACAAGATAACAGTTTGGGACGGTGGTACAAGCAAGGACGGAAAAAGCACCACCGCAGACTTTATCTCAGGACTTTATAAGAGTATTCCTCCGATGAATGAAATGTTCGATATGGCGGGAATGCAGCTTCCCAAGTATCTCGGCGAGAAAAAGGAAGAAAATAACGATTCTTTTGACTCCAAGGAATCAAAAGAAACAGAAACAAAGTAACGGAGGTGTTCGTTATGAACGAAATAATCAGCTTTTCGGATAAATCAGGTGTTGATACCGTAAAAGCTCTTGCAAAAGCAGTCAATAACCTGAAGGACGGCGGCGGAAAGACACTTGTGATAGAACCGGGTGAGTATGTTATCACAGGTAGTCGTGCAAGAGAGGCACAGAGAGCAGTTATGGCAGGCGAATGGGGTGCAAATCCACAGCGTACTATGTTTAATCCGAATTATGAATATGATATCGGACTTGACCTAAGTGGACTTCACGACTGTAAGATATCAGCATACGGTGTAAAGTTTATCGTTGACGGATTTATGGAACCTGTCTGCATAAATAACTGCGAAAATGTGGAGCTTCTCGGACTCACAATAGACCATAAGCGTAAGCCGTTCAGCCGTGGCTATGTTACGGAATGCACGGCAACCGAAATCAGGGATGTGTATAACGTTAAGGTAGAGCTTGATTCTGACTGCCCGATATCCGAAAAAACTCCTATGCTTCTCAGATATACATGGAGTGACCCGGTAAGCGGCGAGAACAAAAACGGCGGTATCCATAGCTACGAATATATAGACGAGCATCATTTCTCGGCTGTCGTTCGCTGTACAGGTCTGACGGTTGGCGATGAATTTACAACAGTTCATACATTCCATTCACGTCCCGGAATACATATTGCAAATTCAAAGAATATTACCCTTACCGATGTTACAATACATAGCCAGCCAGGTATGGGAGTTGTCGGAAACCGCAGTGAGGATGTCGTTCTGAAAAGACTTTGGGTCGTTCCTTCGTGCGGCTATCACTTCTCAACAAATACAGACGCAACTCACTTTACGGCAATGACAGGCAAGCTCAGACTTGAAGATTGCGTGTTCGAGTATCAGGGAGATGACTTCACAAACGTACACGGATATTATCAGGATGTAATAGAGCGTTTGTCCGAATGTGAATTTGTTATGCAGGAAAAGACTCCCGACGGAACGCATACACAGGCTCTAGATTATCCCGATGTAGGAGATGTTCTTGAGCTTACAAGAAAGAATGACCTCAAGGTTCTCGATACATACGTTGTTACAGAGTCATATCCCATGCATAAGGAATGGAAGTGCAGAGTTGTTGTTGACCATCCGCTTCCCGAAAATACAGACGGACTTATCCTTGCGGATGTAACAAAGCTGCCGTTTGTTGAGATAGTCGGCTGTACTTCATCCTCACATTTTGCAAGAGGCGTACTTGTAAAGAGCCACGGAGCATTGATAGAGCGTAATACACTTCGTGACATCCATGGTCCTGCCATAGTTGCGGCTTCCGAAGCGTGGTGGTATGAGGGCGTATCTCCGTCAAATATCACGATAAGAGGAAACCGTGTAACAAACTGTGCTAAGTTCTGGGGAGAAGCGGCAGGTATCGTAGTAAAATCCGACTGTGACGAGCCTACATCAAGAAATATCACCAATGTTGTAATTGAGGATAACATTATAGATGCTCCGAACGCAGATCATGGTATATACGTGCGTGGAGTAAGCGGACTCAGATACAGCGGAAACATTACAAAAACAAAGAAAGACGGAATTTACCTCGAAGATTGCACGATTGAATAACTAAAATAAACTGAATGAATAAATTGCCCCCTGTATGGTGAAAAAATATAGGGGGTGATTTGTATGATTAAGAAGCTCGAATATGTATGTGTTTTTCTTACCGGAGGAATAATATATAACCTCCTTGAATTGGTATGGCGTGGCTATTCACACTGGAGTATGACAATAGCGGGTGGAGTGTGCTTTGCTCTGATACATCTCGTGAATTATATTGCATTGGACAGAAGTGTGCTTTTTCGCTCTGCTGTTGATTGTGCATTGATAACATCGGTTGAGTTCTGCGTAGGAATCGTTGTGAACCTTTGGCTTGGTCTCGATGTGTGGGATTATTCAGACCTTGCAGGAAATATTGCAGGTCAGATATGCCCACTGTTTACAGCTCTGTGGTTCTTTTTGGCAATTCCCGCCTGCCTTATCTCTGAAAAAATACAAAGACTTTTTGAGCTTATAGCCGAAAGAGAAGAAAATGAAACAAAACTACAAAAAGCGAAAGAAACGCAGCTCAAATAAAAAAATAACCTCTCTCCTTAAAGGCAAACCGACATGGATGACAGTGGTACTTCTTGTACTGCTTGCCATATATTCGGTATTTGCATATGGTAAAACAGGTACGATAATCCCGACCGAAGAGCTTGTAGACGGACTTCCTACAATACGTTTTGTTGATGTAGGTCAGGGTGACTGCGTACTTGTTACATACAAAGGTGAATCCGTACTTATAGATGCAGGACCTGCCTCAAGCGGAGAAAGTGCGGCAGAATATGTCAGTATGTACGCACCGCATATAGACTATTTCTTCATCACACACCCTCATGAAGACCATATGGGAGGTGCGGCGGATATACTTTCATCAACTACGGTAGACCATCTTGTAATGTCCTCGCTTGTTGCCGATGAGGATTTCTATACAGAAGCCATACTTGCCGCAAGGGAGCAGGGATGTGAGATAATATACCTTGACGATGGTGTGGAATATGATACGGGAAACATAAACATATATGTCTACGATATGTTCGACTTTTTCTCGGATGATTTCAATAATTCAAGCCTGTTTATCAAGGTTGAGGTCGAGGATACCACACTTCTTGTTACGGGAGACAGTGAGATAGAGGAAGAACAGTACGCTCTGTCACTATATGCAGATGAGCTTGATGCAGATATCCTCAAGGTGGGTCATCACGGTTCGAGAACATCTTCATCCGCAGAATTTCTTGATGCTGTTTCTCCGACAGAAGCTGTTATCTCATGCGGACTTAACAATTCCTATGGTCATCCGACCTCTGAAGTGCTTGACAGACTTAACGAAAGAGGAATAATACTATATCGTACAGATCTTGAGGGCAACGTCGTTCTACGTGCCGGAAAATGACAAAACCCACCTTGGGCAGCAGGCAGGTCATGTCATGAATATTAATATGGAGTCAGCTCTATTTGATTTTGTATTTCAGACGCATATTGTCGGCTATCATTGCGATAAATTCCGAATTTGTGGGCTTTCCACGACTGTTCTGTATCGTGTAGCCGAAATATGAGTTAAGAGTGTCAACGTCCCCCCTGTCCCAAGCTACTTCAATTGCATGACGTATTGCCCTTTCTACCCGTGAGGTGGTTGTCTGGTATTTTTTCGCAACTGACGGATACAGTACCTTTGTAACGGAGTTTATCACATCATTGTCGGATATCGTCATGAGTATGGCTGTGCGGAGATACTGATATCCCTTTATGTGAGCAGGTACACCGATTTGATGAATTATTCTCGTTACCTGAGTTTCCATGTCGAATCTTTCATCATCTTCATCGGACTTGCTGCTGCCTGAGTTTGTGCGGTTCTTGAGTATCATCTCGATTTTGTCACTGAATGTGTCGTAATCAATGGGTTTCGGCATACAAAGTGCAGCTCCCGCACGATTTGCTTCCATTAATACAGTCGGTGTTGATACTTGAGTAAGTATTACGAATGATGGAGAGGGTCTGTTAAGCTCGGAGGTGCGTTTCATTATTGTCGCAGCATCAATGGATGGCAGCCAGAGATCGCTTATTACCACATCGTATGCCTGACGTGATATCAGCTTCATTGCATCTTCGCCGTTCTTTACCTCATCTATGTTTACAGCTCCGCTAAGTGTCAGTCTTTCGTGAATATGACTTCTTACGTCATTGTTCTCGTCCGCTATCAGTATTTTTGTGTCTTTATCCATTGCATTGACCATGCCTTTCCGAAATTTTTGATAAATGTAAATAATTACCTTTTGTTGTGACCATATTTTACCATAAATTCCCGTACAATGCAATAGAGTTCCAAAAATTAAAATTACCAAAAATTGCTATTGCGAGTTGTGAGAGATATACAATTCCAAACTACCTTTGCGATAACTGTTGACATGACAGGGTGAAAGTGGTATAATAAACACCAAAAACTGTAAAAAAAGCCGTAACACATCGTTTTTTTGATGTATTACGGCTTTTCAGTGTTCAATTCAGTCCCATGTAATTGTCGGTGTCAGCTCGTTTGCCGGTGCAGAATCGTCCATCGTATCCATTGAGAATTACGGGAACGACCTCTCCGACAGCTGAAACACAATCGACAGCTTTCGTTTCTATGAAATGCTCGCTGTGACCGGTGGACGAACCACCACGACATTTTTCGGTAAGCATATATACCGGCTTGTTTCGGTGGGAATCAATATAGTTGTTTATAAGCTCTGTGCGGATACCGTTTCCGATATCTTCAAGTCTGGAAAGACGTACACGCTTTTCATGCTCATCTATCTGTCCATCCATAACAGCGGCTTCTGTTCCCTCACGCTTTGAATATGGGAATATGTGCAGGTGTAGGAACTTTGCCTTCTTGCAGAACTCTACGGTTTCAAGGAAGTTCTCCTCAGTCTCTGTGGGAAATCCTACGATAATGTCAGCAGAAAACGTAGCTTCGGGAAGATATGAACGCATTCTCTCAATAGCTGAAAGTGCCATTTCAGAGTTGTAACGTCGTCTCATTTTGCGTAGTATTTCTGATGAACCGCTCTGGAGAGATATGTGAAAATGGGGAAGTACCTTTTTTCTTACGTCCTCCGAAGAAAGAACGGAGCAGAAATATTCGCTCATTACAGTAGGTTCAAGAGAGCCAAGACCAATACGTTCGATGCCATCTATCTTAGATACTTCACGGATAAGATCAGCCAGTGCATGACCATACGGTTTTCTGTCGGCAAAATCAAGTCCGTACGATGCCGCCTCAATTCCCGTAAGTATTACTTCACGACATCCCTGTGATGCAAGCGACGCTGCCTCTTCAAGCACAAGTGAGATATCCTTTGAGCGTACAGGACCTCTTGCTTTATTTATTATGCAGTACGAGCATATGTTGTTACAGCCATCTTCAATCTTAATATACGAACGTGTACGATTCGGTTTTTCAAGCTTCATTTCAACCGAACTGTAACTGTCGGGCGGAGTTGTCGCATTAACGGCAGAACTTTTTTCACCGCCAACGAGACCGAGTATTATGTCGGCAAGTGAGGCCTTACCACTGTTTCCGCATATATATTCAACGCCGTCTATTTTCATTGCGTCATCCGAAGCGATTTGAGCGTAGCAACCGGTTACCGCAACATGAGCAGATACTGCGGCTGCTTTTCGTATCATCTGACGTGATTTTCTGTCACTTTCGGCAGTTACAGTACAGGTGTTAATAATGCTGACGTCACACTTTTCGCCGAACGGAACCATGCGTACTCCGTGATTTTTCAGTCCTGATGCAATAACATCGGATTCGTATTGATTGACCCGACATCCGAGAGTTATTATGGATGCGGTGATTTCTGCTTTTTCCATGCTATATCCTTATAAATTAAACTTGTCGAATTATTGTATCATGTTATCCGCATTTTGTAAATAGCACTTTTGCATAAATTGTTTGCGGAGGTGTCATAATAAGAAGAATTTCGTTTGGAAAAATAATTTAACCTAAGTAGAATTATTGAAAAACTATTGAATATTATCTCAAATAGATGTATAATTCATGTGTACTGTATATTTCAGTAGTTTTTTTATGCGGAGGAGTCAGAATGAATATTGAGCTTACAAAAAGTGAGCGTGAGTTTGTCGCAGTGGTCGCTGCCTCTCTCGGTACACGTCAGATTGACATAAATACTGATGAGATTGAGTATTCACCACTTTTCGTTACCGCAACTCAGCAGAAGCTCCTGCCGTATGTCTTTGAATATGTGAGACTTCTTCCGGCGGCTGAAAAAGAGGAGAATAAACAGCTCTTTGCTCTGATGAAAAAGAATGTCATAAACCAGGTCATGGGTCAGACGATATCTTCGCTTGAGTTTTCGGCTCTGTACAGAACACTTCTTGAAAAAAATTTGCACCCTATACTTGTAAAAGGTCAGCTGTGCAGTCGTCTTTATCCTATGAAAGAGCATAGAATCAGTGCGGACAACGATATCTATGTGAGTGACAATGAGTTTCTTGCTTGCCACGAGGCACTTGTTGAGTATGGACTTACAACAGAGTGTGATGTGGACAAACTGATGGATGAGGACGAGGTCACATATATGGATAAATCCCGTGGACTTTGCATAGAGATGCACCGCCGTCTATTTGATTCATCGGAGGATGCACATGATGAACTGAATCCGTATTTTGCCGATGCACATAAGTCACCGATCATGATGAACGGTGTATATTCGCTGACACCGCACGAGCATATGCTGTACCTTATTCTTCATGCGTATAAGCATTTTGTTGTTTGCGGAATCGGTCTCAGACAGTTTGTGGATATTGCATTCTGGGGGAAAGAGTATTATTCTGAAATAGACTGGAAACGTCTGTATTGTGAATGCCGTGATGTTCATGCTCAGACATTTGCCCAGATGGTTTTTAAAATTAACGAGAAATATCTCGGAATAGAAAACAACTACGGTGACGTTTGGAAAAATGAAAAAGTACCGTGCGAACCTCTGCTACATGACGTACTTTGCGGTGGAATATACGGCTCAAACGATTATACAAGACTTCATTCATCAACGGTGACACTAAGTGCTGTCAAATCGAGCAGAAACGGCAAGGGTGGAGGTCTGCGGCATACATTGTTCCCGAAAAAGTCCTATATGGAAAAAAGATACAAGTATGTTGAGAAAAATCCGATACTTCTTCCCATTGCATGGGTAAACAGAATAGTGGATTATCTGAAAGAAACCGGTGATAACAATAACGATAGTGCTGCGGATTCACTGAAGCTCGCAAAAGAACGAATTGAGCTTATGAAAATTTACGACATTATTTAAAATATAACGATATAAGGAGAAAAATCATGCACAAATCATTCTACACTGAAAACAGAAGAAAGCTCTCTCAGTATATGGAGGACGGTTCTGTTGTATTTATTTTCTCTGGTTTTGCACCCAGAAAAAGAGCAGACGAGGATTACGCATTCTGTGCCGACCGTAACTTTGTTTACCTCACCGGTATCTCACGTGATGCAGGACTCATTTATGCAATGAAAAAAGTTGGAGGAACCGTAAGCGAAAAGCTCTTCCTTCTTCCCGCAGACCTTCTCAAGGAAAGATGGACAGGTCGTAGAACCAAGGCTGATGAAGCTGCTGAAATCTCAGGTATCACCGATATCGCATATACAGCTGATTTTGAAGAATATCGCAAGACAGCACTTTCCGAATGCAAAAAGGTGTACGTTGACATCGACACTACAAGAGAAGAAAGAGACTATACAGAAGCTCACAGATTCGAAAGAGCAATCAAGGAGCAGTACAGCGGTATCGAGATAGAAAATATCCGTCCCGCACTTGCCGAAATCCGTACAATCAAGGCTGACTGTGAAATTGAAGCTATGCGTGAAGCTGTACGTATCACAGGCGAAGGTATCAAGGCTATGATGCACGGCGTTCGTGACGGTATGAAGGAATACGAAATCAAGGGTCTTTACGATTCCGCACTTCTTGCAAATGGCTGCCTTGAACCCGCATTCCCCTCTATTATTTCCGCAGGTCAGAATAATTTCTGCATTCACTACTATTCATACAGCGGAACTGCACACGATGGAGACATGGTTCTCTGCGACGTTGGTGCTTGCTATGACTACGTTGGATGTGATATTTCCAGAGGATTCCCTCTCAACGGTAAGTTCAATGATAGACAGAGAAAGCTCTATGAAGCTGCATATGCAACAAGCCAGCACCTCTTTGATATTATAAAGCCCGGCTATCCTATGGAAGAGGTTGACCGTGAAGCACAGCGTTTCTGCTATAACTACCTCCATGATTACGGACTTGTTGACAGACCCGAAAATATCGGTAAGCTCATGTGGCACGGCGGTTCTCACCACGTAGGCTTTGATACACACGATATCGTTCGCAGACCTGAACTTGTAGCACCCGGAATGGTATTCTGCGTTGATATCGGTATCTATTGCGAAGAATGGGGAATCGGATTCAGAGTTGAGGATAACTGCCTTGTAACACCGAGCGGCTGCGAAAACCTTGGCAGAAATGTACCCAGAACAATCGAAGAAATCGAAAACGAAATGAGAAGATAACTTTCAAAACAGAAATACCCGACATGATAAGTCAGAAAATATCGTGTCGGGTATTTTTTGTTCTATTTAGAAAGCAATAGCTTCAATTTCTTTGGCGATTTCTTCTGTCGGAGCTTTTATTCCGTCAGCAACATCATATATTTCTTCATGTGTTTTGATTATTCCGTCAAGAAATTCGGTGTAGGGACGTGAGCATACATCAAGCACACCTATCTGGTAGTTTTCACCGTCAAAACGACCGAGATACGACTGGTCATAAAGAATGAAGTAGTGAGCACCGAGACACATGGGATGAGAAGCGGCACGGTTGAGGTATCTGCGGTAGGCAACACCACGTTCATGCTGAGATGTAACACCACGCAGACCGGTTGCATCCATTCCACGGTCTAAAGCTCCAAAGTGGAACTCTCCTATGATAACAGGCTTTCCGGTCATTTCTGAAAAACTATCAATCATATCGTATGGATCCATTGAGTAGCAGTTGAACGAGAATATGTCGGTGTATTCGCAGCCTGCAGCCAGAGCCTTGCTTGAGAGCCATGCATAACGTATACCAAGATTGAGGTGGTTCGGGTCAGCCCGTCTTGCAGCTTCAGCAGGTATCTTGATATAGTTTCTTATCATCTCTGTGGTCTCGTCCATGAGGTCACTTGCAGCAGTCGAATTGTATTCTTCCACTTTGAACGGCTTTTTCATGTCGTCAAACAAAGCAAAGGACGAACCCCATGCCTCATTGAGCTTTTTGATATCACTGTATTTTTCTTTGAGTGATGAAATAATGTGAGCTTTGGTGACAAGTTCTTTTTCGCTTGCCATCGCAAATGCCGCAAGATTAATGTCGTTTACAAATGCCCATTCAGGCTCGTTTGACATGAAGTATCCGAGAAGATATTTGTCATCTTTTCTACTATCAAGGAATTTTGCCCATTTTTCGGAGTTTTCTGCAAATTCAGGTGAATATACATCTGGAAAATCACGGAAAATCGAATTGGAAGTCCACGGATAACCAGGACCTATTATTACATAAGGTATTTTTTCACGTTCAGCGAATCTCAGGTCACTCCAGCAGGCGACAGTGTTGCATCCCCATGAAATAAGTCTACGTCTGGTCATGTCAGCCCATGTATCAAAGTAATTTTCGCCGAATGCAGTCATAATGTTGTGGCGGAAGAAGTTAAAGTAATCGGTCTTTTTGCCATGCCATTCACCTTTTCTCCAGCACGGGTCGCTGTCATCGGGAAGTTCATCACAAAGTTCACGTATTCCTGTGAGGTTGCAGTCGTCTCCCATTCCCACACAGTCGAGTCCCATTGAGAAGAATGCATATCCATCAGGATCCTTGAGCCACCAGCGTTTTCCGTCGTTTTCGAGACCGAAGAATCCGGTAGCTTCAAACGGCTTACCGAGCCATCCACCATACTGCGAACGCATCGGAAGAGGTTTTTCGGTAGTGTCGGCAGCCTCAGCACGAAGATATGCTACCATTTCATCCTCGTCCTTTGTCTTACCTTCCCACTCTGTCAGCTTCTTTTGACCGAGCTTGTCAACTACCTTTTTAGCATCCAGAGGATACTCAGGTTCTGAATTGAGTATACATACATTTTCTATCTTTAAAACGAGATCAGTCGGAGTTTTGTCAACGCATATCGCAAATTTTCTTACTTTGTCAAGACTTATCGGATGTCCGTGAACGACAGTTTTGAGTTTTCCGGGTGTTCTTGGAAGAAACAGTGTGTTTGCGGAAAGCTCAGAGAAGGAAAGTGCTATCCTTGTCTTGAACTCCGGAAGAATACCCATTTTTATGTTGAGGTCGCACCATTCGTTTTCGGGAGATTCGGAGAACTGCCAGCATAAGCCTGCTGAGAGCTTACTTTCAGCAGTTATGTCCATCGAGAGATACTGCGATGATTTAACACTCTCGCCACAGAATGTTCCCTCATCAAATGTTGTATAAATGAATGTTGCACCGCCTTTTGGAAAGAGAAATCTGTTGTCACCGAGATATTCAGCTCCCTTTAGCGTGAATTTTGTAAGGTCAAATTTTCGCATATTAATGCCGTCCTTTCCTGACCGTTTTTTAATGTCATTTTAGCATAAGTTTGATATTATTACAAGTGAC
>CAYTLG010000051.1:0-11063 GCA_964438725.1 uncultured Ruminococcus sp.
ACCCGAACGCTCTCCATACCTGCATGAAGGATACCATCTTCACAAACGTTTGCCACAACCTCGATGACAACACTGTTTGGTGGGAAGGTCTCGATAACAATCCTCCGAAGAACGCTCTCAACTGGCGTGGCGAAAAGTGGGATTACACTCAGTACGACAAGAACGACAAGGTTAAGACAGCAGGTGCTCATCCGAACTCCAGATTCACCGCTAAGGCTGTTAACTGCCCCTGTCTCTCCAAGGAATTCAACAATCCCGCAGGCGTTCCGATCTCCGCAATCATCTTCGGTGGTCGTCGTGCTAAGACTGCTCCCCTTGTATACCAGTCAACATCTTGGCAGCACGGTGTATTCGTAGGCTCAATCATGGCTTCCGAAACAACAGCAGCTGCTTCCGGTGCTGTCGGCGTAGTTCGTCGTGACCCCATGGCTATGCGTCCTTTCGCAGGCTACGATATGGGTGACTACTTCGCTCACTGGCTCGAAATGGGTAAGAAGATTCCTCACGCTCCCAAGATTTTCCACGTTAACTGGTTCAGAACCGATGATAACGGCAACTTCATTTGGCCCGGCTTCGGTGACAACATGAGAGTTCTTCTCTGGATCCTCGCTCGTTGCGAAGATAAGGTTGACGCTGATATGACTGCTATCGGTTACGTTCCGAAGGCTGAAGACATCAACATCGAAGGTCTTGACGGTATCACAGTTGATACAATCCGTGATCTCCTCTCTGTTGACCACGACAGCTGGCTCGCTGACTGCGAAAACATTAAGGCATTCTACGAACAGATCGGTGAAAGAGTTCCCGCTGAACTTCACGAAGAACTCAACGCACTTATCGCTCGTCTCGGCTAATTTGTCCGTATAAATTTAAAGCCTCACATTGCTATCATACAGAAAGCCGTGTGAGGTTTTTTGTTATTCTTGACACAGACGCATGAATGCTCTATAATATAACTATATCGTATCATGTGAGGTAGAAAATGAACTGGGATGAGCTTTATAATGAGTGCAATAACTGCAACAGGTGTCCCCTCGGCAAAACAAAAACAAATACAGTGTTCGGTTGCGGAAATACCTATGCAAGGCTCATGTTTGTAGGAGAAGCACCCGGAGAGCAGGAGGACAAGCAAGGAATACCGTTCGTAGGAGCAGCAGGAAAGCTTCTTGACAAGTATCTTGAAGCTGTTGACATAGACCGCAGCGACGTATATATCGCAAATATTCTTAAATGTCGTCCGCCGCACAACAGAGATCCGTTACCAGAAGAAGAGGATGCCTGTATCGGATATCTCAGGGAGCAGGTAAAGCTAATCAGACCGCAGATGATAGTATGTCTCGGAAGAATATCAGCAATGCGACTTATTAAGCCGGACTTCAAGATAACCCGTGAGCATGGTATTATTGTGCAGAAGGGTGCGTTTGCAATGACTGCAGTGTATCACCCTGCCGCACTCCTAAGAGACCCATCCAAAAAAGAGGATATGTATCGTGATATGAAAAAGATAAAAGCATATCTCGACGAAAACTTTATTGAATAAGAAAAAATCCCACAGAAAGTATCGGAATTACCGATTCTCCTGCGGGATTTTTTTATTCTTCAGCAAATGTCAGCTGTTCGTCAAGTCTTTCTTTTTCAATTTGTTTGTTATATGGTATGCCGAGATGCTCATATCCAAGATGAGTTACCATTCTTCCCCTGAGTGTTCGTGCAAGGAAGCCTATCTGAAGCAAATACGGCTCGCACACATCCTCAAGTGTTGTTGCTTCTTCACCGATAGTTGCCGCCAGAGCTTCGAGTCCGACAGGCCCTCCGTTGTAGAATCGAATTATGGTATCAAGCATATTTCTGTCGGTCTTGTCGAGTCCAAGCTCGTCTATTTCAAGCATATCGAGAGCTTTTCTTGCAATATCAAGGTCTATTCTACCGTTACCCATGACCTGTGAATAGTCACGCACACGCTTGAGCAGTCGGTTTGCAATTCTCGGTGTACCTCTTGAACGTGAAGCAATCTCTATCGCACCGTCCTCATCTATCGGAACATCAAGTATACCTGCTGAACGCTTTACTATTACAGCGAGTTCTTCGGGATTATACAGCTCAAGTCTCATTTGAACACCGAAACGGTCTCTCAGCGGAGTTGACAGCTGACCTGCACGTGTAGTAGCTCCGATAAGCGTGAAATGTGCAAGGTTCAAATGTACACTTCGTGCCGCCGGTCCTTTTCCGATTATGATATCTACTGCATAGTCCTCCATTGCGGGATAGAGTATTTCTTCCATCGTTCTCGGCAGGCGGTGTATCTCGTCTATGAACAATACGTCCCCTTCCTGAAGTCCTGCAAGAAGTGCAACAAGGTCGCCTTTTTTCTCAATCGCAGGTCCTGATGTGATTCTGAGATTCACACCCATTTCCGTTGCTATGATTGCCGAAAGTGTGGTTTTACCAAGTCCCGGAGGGCCGTACAGAAGTACATGGTCTATCGGTTCACCTCTGAGCTTTGCCGCCTCAATAATTATTTTTAGATTCGCTTTTGCCTTTTCCTGACCGATATATTCGTCAAGAGTCTGTGGTCGCAGCGAATTTTCGTTTTCTATCTCATCGGGATTATAATTTGAGGACATTATTCGGTCTTCAAAATCAAATTCGTTCTCGTCCATTTCGTTCTCCTTTCGCTATATCAGTTTTTCATAAGTGTGGAAAGAGCTTTTTTAATTATATCTTCAAGCGGTTCGGCAAGGTCAATATTCTTCATCGCAGAAGCTATCTCTGAACGTGAGTAACCCAGCACAGCAAGAGTATCACGTGCATCACTGAGCTTGCTTCCGTCATTGGTCTGCTGAGGTGCGTCATATACTCCATCTGACATATCAACTGTCGTATATTCGGGGAATGTCTTTTTTACTTTATCTTTCAGTTCAAGAGTAACTCTCGCAGCAGTTTTTGTACCTACACCGGGAGTTCTGGCTATCTCCTTTGCGTCTTCTGCCATAATTGCCGCAGTAAGTCCTTTAGGTGTAAACATTGACAGTATCGCCATTGCAACCTTTGGACCAATTCCCGAAACAGATGTTAGTAGCTTGAACATTGTAAGCTCCTCACGTGAGAAGAAACCATAAAGCTCAACAGCATCCTCACGCACTGCCATATGAGTAAAGATACGCACGGGTTCGCCTATACATGATGAACCATCGGGAGACAGCTTTGCCGACGGAAGATGAGCAAGTGTGTTCGCCGTTACATTTACATGATATCCCACGCCTGCACATTCTATTATTACGTTGCAAGCAGTAGCATTTATCTCAAAAATTCTGCCGTATAATGTTTCAATCATTCTTTTCTTCCTCGCATTCTTCCGTGGTGATTTCTTCGGATTCTACTGTTTCTTCCGAAAATACTTCTTCATCTGGAATAACGTCCACACATTCCTCAAGTATAGTCTGTTCTTCACGCTTCTTTTTCATGAGCGACCATACAACACAAGCGGCAACATATATTGCAATTCCGGAGAAAGTAAGGATAAGTCCGTATTTTACACAGTCGGGGCGATATTCAAACACTAACTCATGCTCACCGGGAATAATATCGAATGCGATGAACGCATCGTTGAGAGCCGCTTTCTTTTCAACTTCAACTCCGTCAACATACACTCTCCAACCATCGTCGTAAGGTATTGTTGTGAACACAGCTCCATCTCCATCTGGAACAGTTATAGTACCGAATATTCTGTCATCCTTTTCAGAATGGGCATCCATAATGCCATCCTGAAGCTCGGAAATAACGCTTACAAATTCTTTTTCATCGAAATACCAGAAATAACTACAACCTGAACGGATATACAGCTTTGATTGCTTCATAACAAGCTCGACTGTTTCTTCATCACCTATACTGAACTTTCCAAGCTCACGTATTGAGAAATCTTCTCCATCAAAGTATGTACACTGTTTCTTTCCGTTAACCTTGAGTTCAGCATCTCTCGGATAATCAGACGGGAAGTAAACATACACGGACTTATCAGACTCGATATCAAGTGTAAATGTAACCTTTGCAGTTCCGTTTCCATCTTTCTCGAATGCTCTGTGGTCGGTTGCAAATGTTACACTGCATCCTGATTCTGTTGTTTCTTTAACATCCACCTTAGTCCAAATATTAACATCATGACCCACCATTTTCTCAAGAAGCTGATTCATATAGGTGAATGGGTCTGTGTATTTGTCACTGTCATCGGGCTTATCATATTCAAGTGTATCGGCATTAACTGAATAAGCGATAGAAAGTGCGTATGGATTCTCGTAAACATCAATATCGTCGTCGGTCGTATCACGAAGCTCATAAAGATTATGTATATAATTCATTACGGGCTTCTTGTCGGATTCATCAGCCATAAGGAATCGGATATCAAAAAGAGCGTCTGTAACAGCGGTAGCTCCTGCATACATTGTCCAGTGTGACATGGAAGCGTAACCGAACTGGCTTAATATATCGATAGTACGTGCATTTAAAGTTGAGGTCGAGTTTGACATACCCTTTATACCAAGAGCAAAGTTGTCGTTCTTCTTGCGGTGTACGAGCTTTTCAGAACGATAGAACTCATCTCCTTTGCTGTCAAGGAATGTATCTGCGGCTTCCGTGTATGTATCAACCATCTGTCTGTATGAGCTTCTCTTTGAATATGAAACGTCCTCATCAAGAGCATAAAGCATTATTACACCGTTTCCGATAGCCTCAACAATTACGATACCGCAAAGAAGTCCCGCCGCTGATTTTTTCGCCTGAGTTGAATCAAGTGAGCGAATGTATGACGGAAGAACCGCAGAAAACAGTACAAACAGGAATATTCCTGCCCAAACTGCTCTGAAATCAGGAAGATTATCGTATCCTATCTTATCGAGAATGACAAGTAATGCACACCAGGCAACAGCGGACATAGTAACGGCCTTGGCACCGATGTATTTTAGGTTATTGAATACCTCAACCGCCATAAGCACCATGAGAGCTGAAAACATATATGCAAATCTTGCGTTGAGCCAGTTAGGTCTCTGCATACCGTGCCAAATTATATCGAGTATGCTGAAGTTGAAGCTGGCAACAAGTATTAGCATTATAACAGCCATGCCGACTTTTTTTCTTGTAGGTATTCTATCGCAGAAGAAATAAAGCGGTGCAAGTATCAGCGACAGCGTACCACAATAGTAAAACGGCATTCCACTTGGTCTTACCGAGTCATATGAGCCAAAGAATGCCTTAGTAAGCAGGTCGGCAAAATCAAAGAGCTGCTTCGGAGTATAGTCAGGGTTGGAAAACTCCAGCTTACCGAAACCAAGAGAATAATATACGGGGAGAATTATTATCGCAGATATCATCACAGCAAGAAGTGACCAAACAGCGATACGTGCAAGTGATTTAATATAATGATTGCTTACATTATGAGGATTACGCTCTGCTTCGGAAAGCATACAGTATCTTACAAAAAACCAAATAAAAATAAAAATACAGGTCATGTATCCGAGATAGAAGTTTGACATTATCGAATACACAAGTGCTATAACGTAAAGTCTGAATTTGCCATGCTGAATAAGCTCATCCACTGCAAGGAGAATAAGCGGAAAAACTATTACGTTGTCGAGCCACATAACATTATGTTGAAGAACGACAACATATGACGAAAGTGCGTACATGGTCGAGAATATAACACGGGAAATTACATCCATGTCACGCTTTTTCGTCAGCAGATAAGAAAACGAAAGTCCGGCACATCCGGTTTTAAGAACCAGCATGAAGTACATAGCTTCGGTAATGGATTCTTTCGGGAACAATGCAACGAGAATTGAGAATGGGCTTGACAGGTAGTATGCAAACATACCCATGAACTCTCCGCCTGCCGCACGTTCAAATGTATAGAGAATGGAGTTACCCTCTCTGAGTATACTTCTGAGCTGCTCAAAATAATAGATATACTGAGCGTTCAGGTCAAGTACAAGCACTGAATTTTTACCGACCGGATATACTCCAAGAAAGCAGTATATAAGAAACATACCTGCAAACGGTACAAGAAATGAGAAATACAACGCTTGTCTGTTTTTGTATTTTTTGTCGGCATCAAGCTCCGACAGTGGCTTTGCTTTTACATCAGTCATCTTGCTTTTCCTCTGAAATAATTACCTTTTTGATAGATTTTTCGAGCTTTTCACGTGGCAATGTCATATCTCGTCCGCATCCATCGCAAACAATACGAACATCACTTCCGCTCCTAAGTACAGTGAACAATGTCGAGCCGCAGGGGTGCTTTTTCTTCATTTCCAGCTTATCTCCTGCGGTAAATCTCGGAATATTCATAAAAAATCTCCGTTTCACCAATTATACCGTAATTTACTTCAAATATTATAACATGATTTTCCGCTTTTGTAAATGGAGAAAAGAATATTTGTTTATACATAACGTCTTACATAATCGTTCATAAAATACAACAACTATGTTTGCTTGATTTTTATGTATTTTTATGATATAATACTGAAAATATCTATCAATAGAGAGGTTTTATAATGGCTTTACAGGAATCGGGGCAGATGTACCTCGAAACAATATATATCCTCAGCAAAACAAGCAACAGCGTTCGTTCCATTGACGTAAGCGAATATATGAATTTCTCGAAGCCCAGTGTCAGCCGTGCCATAGGTCTTTTAAAGGACGGCGGATACATCACGGTCGATCACGATGGCTTTATTACGCTGACCGACGTGGGAATCGAGCTTTCCGAAAAGATTTACGAGCGTCACACCATCCTTACAGAGTGTCTCACAATGCTTGGAATTGACCCTGAAATTGCGGCACACGATGCTTGCAAGATAGAGCATATCATAAGCGACGAGACATTCGGTGCAATAAAGGAACACCTGAAAAAGTACAACAAGTGAATAAAAAAACAGTGCCGCAAACGAGTTAGTGTAGTCAGCAAACTCGAATCCGACACTGTTTTTTATTTGTAAAGGAGTAGCTTGCATGATGTGTTTGGGATATTACTGCCGGTTTGTATACCGATATAATCCCCCGAATACGACACATATAAGAAGACTGATAATCCTCCACTTCATCGTTTTTTTCAACATTCGGCTCATATTTCACGAGCTTATCTTCTATCTTGCGAAAGATAGATATAGCTTGAGATTTCTTTACCAACAAGCTGTTTCGCTAAACATTTTTGACATCATACGAAAAATCATATCCATTTAAAGGGTCACAAAGTAATTTTCCATCTGAAATGCTGAATAGTGCAAGTGAATCACCAAATGTATCAAACCACACCACATCATCATATATAAACATTCTCCAAATTATTTGACTTGTTTCAAATATAACTTTGGTTTCCTGTGTGTATAAGTCATATACAGTTACTGTGTATTTTTTCCATCATCTGTTTTGTGAGGCTCAAAAATCACAAGGTGACTATCCATCAAGCACAGATATGTCCGGCTCGGAAAGTCCGGTGTCGTTACTGTAAACCTCGGTAATTCCTCCGTTTTCTATATCAAGCCTAGACAAAGCTACAGGATTTACTTGATACATAGTCATGGAATTAATTTTCGTCGTAATCATAGTTCTTTTCGTTGATAGGAGTATAATGTTCCTTGCAATAAATTATGCAATTGTCAAGGAGTATTACAGGATAACCGTTTTCACCCAAATCAATTTTAGTGTAATACTCAAGCTCTAAGGTTGATTTAGGAAGTACGATTGAAACTATTGATTCTTTCATAATCTTACTCCTTAACCAAATTTCTTAGACAAAGTATATCATACACCAATAATTTTCTCATCAAAAAAGGCCTCATGTAAACTGCCACACCAAAAAGTCAGACCAAAAATCTAACTAAATTTGGGTCGATTCAACACAAGGTCTCTTTTCTTATTTAAGCTCGGGTATCATTGCAACGCTTCTTTCGAGGATTCCCGTGACATGGGCGATGAATATGCCGTAGTTTGTGAACGGTACTCCGCAGTCAAGGGAGCATTTCATTCTGTACTGCACTTCCCTTTCGTTGAGCATACATCCTCCGCAGTGAATGACCACAGAATACGGTGCAAGGTCTTCGGGGAATTCCGTGCCTGAACATGTGACGATACTCAGCTTTTTTCCTGTATGCGACGCAAGCCAGCGAGGTATTTTCACGCTTCCGATGTCTCCGCACTGTCTATGATGAGTACATCCTTCTGCAATGAGAACAGTATCTCCGTCCTTTAGGCTATCTATCGCATGAACTCCTTTGTAGGCTGTATCTAGAAATCCCTTATATCGTGCCATTAGTATCGAAAACGAGGTCAGCGGCACATCAACGGGAACTTCCTTAGCCACACGAGCGAATGCCTGACTGTCGGTTATTACGACTCTAGGCTTGTCTTTCAGCTTATCAAGAGCCAATGAAAGCTCGGTATCTTTGACGACCATTGCAACTCCGCCAAGGTCAAGGATATCACGTATGGTCTGCTGTTGAGGTAGTATAAGTCTTCCCTTTGGTGCGGACTCATCTATCGGACAGACAAGAACCGCCGTATCCCCCGCCTCCATTATTCCGTCAACTATGGATTTTTCTTCCGTCTGAGGAATGAGCCTTGCAATACGTTCTTTCAACTCGTTTATATTCGTGCCGTTTTGTGAGCTTACCGAAATACACGGTTCATCGGTCTCAGGTTCAACGAAGCTACTCATATCGCTTCTGGTGTGAACGATGATATATGGAAGCTTTTTCTCTTTTATGACAGAGAGAAGCCCTACGTCGCACGAATTCATTCCAACTCTGCCGTCAACGACAAGAACTGCGATATCGGTTTTATTCAGTATCTGCTTTGTTTTGCTTACTCTCTTTTCACCAAGCTCACCCTCGTCATCGTAGCCAGGAGTGTCGATAATTACAACCGCACCGAGAGGAAGCAGCTCCATTGCCTTTGAAACAGGGTCGGTAGTAGTTCCTTTTACATTGGATACCACCGCAAGCTCCTGCCCGGTAACTGCATTTACAAGGCTTGATTTACCTGCGTTACGGCAACCGAAAAAGCCGATATGTATACGATTCGCCGATGGGGTACTGTTCAGACTCATATGTAACCTCCTTTAAAAGAATATCAGAATCTGAAGTCACGCTTTCCTGCGTTTTTGATGTCTTCTACGTGTTCCTTTGCTATTCGCTTTACCTTTTCGTTCGGAATCTTTTCAAGCTCTTTTTCGATAAGCTCGTAGCCTGTTTCCTTTGTTTTATCCGATGCATAGTCCTCGAGATATTCGGTAAGTGTCATCAGTGCATTCGGGTGACAGCAGTTTTGTATCTGTCCGGTTTTACATAGACTCATGAAGCGGTCTCCGGTTCTTCCCTCTCGATAGCAAGCTGTACAGAACGACGGTATGAAGCCCATTTCTATAAGCCAATCTACTACTTCATCAAGCGAACGCTGGTCTGATACATCAAACTGCTCGGAGTCGTGAGGACGTTCTTCCTCTGTATAGCCGCCGACTGATGTACGAGAACCGCCGCTTATCTGAGATATACCTACCTGCAATGCTCTTTCACGAACGGACTGAGTTTCTCTTGTGGATATTATCATACCTGTATACGGAACGGCAATTCTGATGCAGGCTATGAGCTTGAGGAACATTTCATCGGAGATACCGTTATCAAATACATCGGGGTCGATATCGTCAGCTCTCTTTACACGGGGAACGCTTATTGTGTGAGGGCCTACGCCATGTACAGCCTCAAGGTGTTCTGCGTGCATGAGAAGTCCTGCAAATTCGTATCTGTAAAGCTCAAGTCCGAACAGTACGCCAAGTCCTACATCGTCAATTCCGCCCTCCATAGCTCTGTCCATAGCCTCCGTATGATAATCATAGTCGTGTTTAGGACCTGTGGGATGGAGATTCAGATAGCTTTCCTTATGGTAGGTCTCCTGAAACAGTATATAAGTACCGATTCCCGCTTCCTTGAGCCTACGATAGTTTTCAACGGTTGTAGCGGCAATATTTACGTTAACTCTGCGGATATCACCGTTCTTATGGTGGATGGAATATATTGTCTTGATAGAATCAAGGATGTATTCGATGGGGTTGTTTACCGGATCCTCACCTGATTCTATGGCAAGACGCTTGTGACCCATATCTTGAAGTGCAATAACTTCATTCTTTATTTCTTCCTGAGTGAGCTTCTTTCTTGTGATGTGCTTGTTCTTCATGTGGTAAGGACAGTATACACATCCATTTACGCAATAGTTGGAGAGATATAGTGGAGCGAACATTACTATTCTGTTTCCGTAGAATGCCAGCTTTATTTCCTCAGCGAGCTGATACATTTTCTCTATTTTATCGGGAAGCTCACACGCAAGAAGAACCGATGCTTCACGGTGTGTAAGTCCTTCGCAGTGTATACCCTTCTCTGTTTTTCTCGGCTTTGCTTTTTCGAGAAGACTGTCGATAAGCTCAGCGTTATTTTTGTTTTCCTCAGCGTATTTCAGAGTTTCAAGAATTTCCTCGTGATTGATAAATTCCTCTGCTTTAAGAGATTTCGGGTTGTAGATTGCCATGATATTGTCCTTTCTTTGGGGGCAGAATACTTACCCCTCAGAATATTTAATCTTTAATTATATCGCCTCTTGCTTCAACTATACGGTAGCCTATTGACTCCATACGTTTTGCAAGGTCGTTTTTACTTTCAGCCGCTTCAATGCCGGTGCATATTTTGTTATCATACAGCTCATATTTCTTACGCTGTGAGCTTGGTGAAAGATTCGGCATAACGACATTTGCACCGCTGAGTATTCCCATTTCACGTCCCTGCGTATGAATTGTTCCGAGAGCCGTTGTGGATGGAAGAAGTATATTCGGCTTTATAAGTCTGATTATCGAGAGAAGATATGTCGTAGTTTCAACATCTCCGCCGACAAAATCAGCAAATGGGGTTGCATGATGAGGAACGAACGGTCCTATACCGCACATATCCGGCTGAAAATCCGCAATGAAGCACAGATCCTTCGCCAGCTCCGATGAGGTCTGATATGGTGAGCCTACCATAAATCCACAG
>CAYTLG010000052.1:0-11049 GCA_964438725.1 uncultured Ruminococcus sp.
ACCTATTATACTCTCAGATAATATGGCATCAACGTATTCCGGAAAAAGCGTCATTATGTCAATACGCATCACTCACGCATCCCCTCAATAAGGTGAACCAGTATCTTACCGCCTTCAACGTCTATATTACGGATAAATTCTGCAACTGACGGTATCATAAACTCGCCGCCGTTCACATCATCAACAACATAGATATCACGACCTGCCGGAGATATTACATCCTTCAACACGCCGTATTTTTCACCTGACTCTTCATCTACTACATCAAGCCCAATCATATCCGCAATGAAAACATCGCCTTTATCACGTGATATATCGTCACGGTCAGCATAAAAAACTGTGCCTTTATAGAGAATAGCTTCATCGAGAGTAGTGATATTTTCAAAGGTTACGAGAACCATATTCTTCTGAACACTGGCTGCTCTGACCTTCATGGGAATAAATTCTCCCGACGGAGCTTTTTTATACATTCTTCGCAGCTTTGCAAGTGTCTCTGTATCGTTACAATAGCATTCAAGTCTTAATGTACCTCGTACACCATGAGTTGAAACTGCTTTGCCACATTCAAGATATTTCTGTTTAGCCATACAATTCTCCGCTTAACTAAGATTTTCTCACATTATATCATATTCTTCATTTTTTATCAATAGAAAAATCGCACTCACTATCAGATTGTTGGCTTATGCTCATTCTGTGCCAGTTTACAAAGCCGTACAGGTCGTTAGCCAAAAACATTACAAAGCATACTACTACCGAGACATATGACATATGATATATCTGTGATTGAAGCGAGTATCCACAGTATTATCAGTACAATATCGTTCATTGCATAGGCTATTGCGTAATATTTGCTTCTTCTGAATGTGAGGTACACTGCGGTCAAACTCGTTGTTACTGAAATTGTACTTGGAACAATATTTGCAGTATCAAAATAATCAAGAATAAAGTAAAATCCAAAAGTCACGACAACTGATAATATAAACATAAATACATATTCCCTGCCACGCAGTCTGTTTATGCTGACCTGTGCGTGATTTCCGTTATATGGATTGCGAAGCCACGACACAAGAGCAAAAACTGCCATTGGTGCGGTCATTCCAAGGTATGTTATCATTTCACCGTAATATGCAAACGAATATGATATTATGCCGTACATTATCCGGAAAAAGTCCATGCACACTTAGTTCCCGCAACACAATTTATCTTTATTCGCAAATGTGATGACAAACTTGTAGAAATGATTCAAGTCAGACATTACTTTAACGACTATCTCGAAAAATATGCAGGTCACATAGGCTATTCTGTCAGACCGAGTGAGCGACGCAAAGGAAATGCTGAAAACAACACTGCCTTTCTGTAGAGAAATCGGTATAGACAAGGTAATGATTGCTTGTATTGACGGAAACATCGGCAGCGAAAAGACAATTCTTGCAAACGGTGGTGTATATGACTCATCAATACACGAACCTGACAGAAATTGGAACCTGAAAAAGTTTTTTATAACACTTTGATTTTATTAAAATAACATAATTCGTTTTCCCGTGACATCGTATCTGCATTGGTGTATGACATTTTGCAGTACATATCACGGGAAAATTTATATTTGCATATTTATTTACCGTGAGATTTGTGATATAATATACCTTATGTAATATTAATACTCGAAATTATCGACCGAAAGGCAGACTATATGTGCGGTTTTATTGGTTTTACAGGAATAGTTGATCGCCGTGAAGATGTTATCCGTCGCATGGCTGAAAGAATAATACATCGTGGTCCCGACTCAGGTGGCTTCCATTACAGTGGAGAAAACGAAAATGACAGCGTTACACTCGGATTCAGAAGACTTTCAATAATAGACCTCTCTGACGGCTCTCAGCCTATGTACAACGAGGACGGAAATGTTGTTATCGTATTCAACGGTGAAATATATAACTTCATGGAGCTTCGTGACGAGCTTATTTCAAAGGGACATATATTCAAGACCCATTGCGACACAGAAGTAATAATCCATGGCTATGAAGAATGGGGCGAAAAAATTGCTGACAAGCTCAGAGGTATGTTTGCGTTTGTTATATGGGACAAGAAAACAAATGAGCTTTACGGTGCAAGAGACCCGTTCGGTATAAAGCCGTTCTACTACACCAAGGTTAAATCCGGACTTATTTTCGGCTCGGAAATAAAAAGCTTCCTTGAGCATCCCGATTTCAAACCGGAAGTAAACGAAAATGCTCTCCGTCCGTATCTGACATTCCAGTATTCGTCAATGGAGGAGACATTCTTCAAGGGTGTAAACAAGCTCCTCCCTGCACATTATTTCAAATACAGCTGCGGAAAGCTTGAAATAACAAGATACTACGATTTCGATTTCACAAAGAAAACTTCCCTTTCTTACGACGAATGTGCAGACATGATAGACCGTCGTGTTCATGAATCCGTTCAGTCTCACAGAATCAGCGATGTAAAGGTTGGAGCTTTTCTGTCTGGCGGTGTTGACTCATCGTATATAACGGCAGTTCTTATGCCTCATGAGACGTTCTCCGTCGGCTTCAACTATGAAAAGTTTGACGAAACAAGTGAAGCAAAGGAGCTTTCAGACAGACTCGGCATAACAAACCACCTGCGACACATCACTGCCGATGAATGCTTTGATGCTTTCCCGAAAATACAATATCACATGGATGAGCCTCAGTCAAATCCTTCGTCTGTTCCGCTTTATTTCCTCTCAAAGTTGGCTTCAGAACACGTTACAGTCGTTCTTTCCGGAGAGGGTGCGGACGAGATATATGCAGGCTACGAATGGTATGACGAGACTCCACTTATGCGTAAATACAAAAAGATACCGTCATTTATGAGAGTCGGTGCGGCAGGACTTGCAAAAAAGATGCCGTACTTCAAGGGTCACGACTTCATAATTAAATCAAGCGGCAGACCTGAGGATTACTTTATCGGTCAGGCACTTGTGTTCCCTGAAAACGAAGCGTATTCCATACTCCGTGAAAAATACAGAAAAGCTCCATCTGTCCATGACATCACAAAACCGATATACGACAAGGTCAAGGATCTTTCTGAGCTTGAAAAAAAGCAGTATCTCGACCTTAATCTTTGGCTGCCGGGTGACATTCTTCTCAAGGCCGACAAGATGAGTATGGCACATTCACTGGAGCTTAGAGTTCCGTACCTTGACCGTCTCGTTATGCAGGAAGCAATGACACTTCCCGCATCATACAAAATCGATGGTCACGCCACAAAGGCAGTACTCAGAACCGCTGCAAACAAAACTCTTCCCGATGAATGGGCACACAGACCCAAAAAAGGGTTCCCTGTACCTATTCGCAACTGGCTCAGAGAGGATAAGTATTACAACATCGTAAAGAAAGAATTTACTTCCGATGTTGCAGCTGAATATTTTGATGCAAATGCTCTCATGAAGCTGCTTGATGACCACAAAAACGGAGTTGCAAATAATCAAAGAAAAATCTGGACTGCATATACGTTCCTTACATGGCACGGTCAGTTCATTAAATAAATCGAGGATATCACCATGTCTCAAACAATAGTACCCGTTCTTCTCGGAGCAGACCTTAACTGCTATAACATAGCTCGTGCATTCCATATGAAGTACGGTGTAAAATCATATGCTTTCGGCAGATATGCTATTTCTGCCACAAAATATTCTAAAATAATCAACTTCACCTGTGTTCCGAAAATCGACAACGATGATGTAATGCTTGATACACTTCATCGTTTTGCTGACGCTCATATCGGAGACAGAATGGTTCTTTTCGGATGCACGGATGACTATGTAGCCATGATAATCCGCAATCGTGAAGAACTTTCCGATTTTGTCATTCCGTATCCGCCTGTTGAAATGCTCACAACTGTCTCAAAAAAGGCAGAATTCTATGAAATGTGCGAGAAATTCGACATTCCGTATCCTGACACGGTAGTTCTTACGTCAAAAACCACTGCGAAGGAGCTTACTCCCGAAAAGCTCGGTTTCAAATACCCTATTATTGTAAAGCCTTCGTCAAGTGTAGATTACTGGAAGCACTCCTTTGACGGAATGAAAAAGGTATACACTGCCGACTCTCCCGAAAGAGCAGCGGAAATCGTGAACGAGATATACTCCGCAGGCTATCCCGAAAAGATGATACTCCAGGAAATGATAGACGGTGGCGACTCACAGATGCGAGTATTCACCTGCTTCTCTGACGAACACGGAAAAGTACGTGCCATGTGTCTCGGTCATACGATGCTTGAAGAGCACACACCGAAAGGACTCGGCAACCACGCTGCAATCGTAACTGAACCTGTCTCTTCCCTTTCGATAGCAGACAAGATAAAGAATATGCTTGAATCCCTCGGTTACACAGGCTATGCAAACTTTGACATAAAGCTCCGTGAAGGTTGAGAACTCTGTTTTCTGGCATCACATTCCCAGAAGTACTGCTTACAAGTACACTGAGGATAAAGCTCTTGTAGCTAAGGCAAAACAGCTCGCCAAAGAAGGACACGAGTCATCATCAGTATGGTATACACCTGACATGAGCCTCAATCCACTTCGTTTTATATGCGTACTTGAACAGCTCAGACGTCAGAAATCCAAATTCAAGAAATATTATCCGGTGAAGAAAAATGAAAAATAAGGACAGAAAACTGCTTGGTGTAATAGGTGGACTCGGTCCTGCTTCAAGTGCGTATTTTTACGAGCTTATTACAGAACATACAAAAGCAGAACGTGACCAAGATCACATTGACATGATACTCTCAAGCCGTTCTACTACACCGGACAGAACCGACTACATACTCGGCAGAAGCTCGATAAGTCCACTGCCTGCAATGATAGAGGATGCGGTTTCGCTTGAGGAATACGGAGCCACTGCCATTGTAATTCCATGCAACACTGCTCACTTTTTCATTGATGAAGTTAGAAAAGCCGTTCATATTCCAATGCCAAGCATTATCGAAGAAACCGTCGGTCACATTAAGGCTCATGGCTTTAAAAAGGCTGCTATACTTGCCACAGAGGGTACTATTCATGCAGGAGCATATCAGCACGAGTTTTTGAAACAGGGACTCGGATGCATGGTACCTGACGACTCAGCAAAAGCAAAGCTCATGGAACTAATATACGGAAAGGTAAAAAAAGGAATTATACCCAAGCCTGAAGAACTGTACGAAATAACTGACCCTATGTTCGATGCAGGATGTGACTGTGCGATACTCGGATGTACAGAACTTTCACTTATAGGCAAGAAAATAAATGATGATAGGTTTGTTGACTCATTGACTGTACTTGCCTACTGTTCGATAAAGCTGATGGGTCATGAGGTGGTCTGAATGAGTATTATTTTAAAAGAGCTTATCGCCGATATTTCATGCGAAGTATACGGTGACAGCAACAAATTTATAAGCAGTATCGAATACGACTCACGTAAAGTAACCTCAGATTCGCTTTTCTTCTGTCTTAGCGGTGCTAAACAGGACGGACACAATTATGCTCAGAAGGCATATGACATGGGTTGTCGTGCATTTGCCGTTGAACGAATTCTCCCTCTCCCAGATGATGCTGTTCAGATAAAAACCGCCTCGACACGTCACTCACTCGCTCTTATATCGGCTGCATTTTACGGTCATCCTGCAAAGAAGCTGCATATTATTGGTATAACAGGTACCAAGGGAAAGACAACAACATCAATGCTTGTCGAAGAAATTATGTTTCATTCGGGAATTAAGTGTGCGTATATCGGTTCAAACGGTGTTAAAATCGGTGAAAGGCATTTTGACACTGTAAACACAACTCCCGAAAGCCGTGAACTTCACCGCTATTTTTCCATAATGGTTGAGATGGGCTTCACTCACTGCATTATGGAGGTATCATCACAGGCTCTCGACCATTACAGAGTAAGCGGAATTGAGTTTGATACTGCCATTTATACGAACCTTTCTCCCGACCATATAAGTCCGGTTGAACACGCTACATTCGAGGATTACCGTGAGGCAAAGCACCGTTTATTCACCGACTACGGAGCCAAGCACATTGTATATAATGCCGACGATGTTAACCACTCCTATATGTGTGAAGGTGTATCCTCCGACACTGAGATGATAAGCTATGCTGTGGACAAGGAGGCGGATTTCGGAGCTGATTATATACGTCCATACCGTGACAAAACTTCTCTCGGAATTGATTTTGATGTAATTTATGGTGGAATAAAAACCGGCGTAAGACTGAGAACACCGGGACTGTTCAGTGTATACAACGCACTGGCGGCCATTGCTACCTGCTCAATATATGGTATAACTGTACGTCAAGCCTCTGATTATCTCAAGACCATATCAATACGTGGTAGAAGCGAAATTGTCGATGCTATTGACGGAATCACGTTCATTATCGACTATGCACACAACGGACTCAGTCTCACAGATGAGCTAACTGTACTCAGAAGCTATTCTCCCAAAAGACTTATATGCGTATTCGGATGTATAGGCGGAAGAACGTACGGTCGCAGGCAGGAGCTTGCTGAGGCTTCATCAAAATTAGCGGACTATACGATAATCACGTCAGACAATCCCGACAACGAAAACCCTGATGAGATCATACGTGATGTTATGACGTATTTCGACTGTTCAAAGCCATATACTACTATCACAGATCGTGAGGAAGCCGTAAGATTTGCCGTAAACATTGCCACAGAGGGTGATATAGTTCTCTTTGCAGGAAAAGGTCACGAGGACTATCAGCTCATATGCGGTGAAAAAGTACCTTTCTCCGAACGTGCAATAATACTTGACGAAGCTGCACGTGTAAGAGAAAAATTAAGTCTATAAAATAGAAAAAGTCCGACAGGTCACATCAAATGTTGGTGTAAGACCTGAACGGACTTTTTTTAATATCTTGTTGCTATATAATCACGGTCTATCGTAATTATCGGTTTATATTCTTTGCCAAGTTTTCTTTCGATATCATCACGAATTACTTTAACGATTTCGGCATTCTGTAGTGGGAACTCGTTACTTACAGCGATATCGAATATCAAGTTCGTATGTGTCTGACCGAAAACCACTCTGAAGTCATGTAATGATATAGGAGAAGCGTATTCCGCAGATATTCTGTTTACCATTTCATAAAGTTGAACATGGATTGCGTTTACTCTGTCATCATGAAGTGAAACAGGGTCAAGATGTATGACAAGCTGGATACCAAGCTGTTCCTTAAAATCAACTTCTATGTTATCTATAAGGTCATGACTCTCCATAACATCACGGTCGGCATCAACCTCAACATGAACCGTTGCATAGTATTTATCAACTCCATAGCTGTGTATAACAAGGTCATGCATTCCTACAACTCCATCGTAGCTATTGAGTTTATCAACAATACTTTTTATGAGATCTATATCAGGTGCTTTTCCAAGGAGTGTATCCGAAGCTTCCTTTATCAACTTGATACCCATAACAAGGATATATATCGCAACTGCAGTACCGAATATACCGTCTGTCGCTTTGCCAAGATATGGAGAGAGAGCTATACCGAGAATAACTGCGGCAGTTGCACAGATATCTCCGATGCTGTCTACTGCTGAGGCATTGAGTGTATCGGAATTTATCTTCTTAGCACATTTTTTATAATATAATGCAAGGATAGACTTTGCCGCTATCGAGCATATCATTATTACAACCGAGAAAACCGAATACACAGCTCCGTTTCCATCACCGAATATTGAACCAATTGATGAACGCAGAAGCTCTATTCCGAGAACGGTTACAATAACTGAGATGAACAATCCACAGATATATTCCATTCTTGCGTGACCGTACGGATGCTCATGGTCGGCAGGTTTTGCTGAAATGATATATCCTATCATAACAAGTATTGATGAACCCGCATCTGTAAGATTATTAACCGCATCCGCAATTATTGACACGCTTCCCGAAAATATTCCCGCAATCAGCTTGAGCAGAAATAACAGAATATTTACCCCGATACCTATGATTCCCGCATTACGCCCTATTTTTGCACGTACTGCTGAATCTATCTCGGATGTAAATTCTTTCTTCATATCAAAACTCCTTACTTTATTGAAGTAATGAGGTCAGTTGCATATGGCAGGCTTTCGATCCATGCACAATATTCTCGCCATTCAGGGAGCTTGTGATAACGTCTTGCGTAATATATATTTACAAGGTTCTCATAGTTAAGGGTACAGGTTCTCATCTGATTATAAGAGGACGGAAGAAGCTGTATCATGTCATGCCAATATGCAGTATCCTTTGTTTCAAGATATTTTTCACGTCTTTCTTCAAGGACTTTTATTGTTGCATCAAGAGAGGCAAGTGCTATCTCAGACATTCTGTCGTGGCTGAAATCGTCACGTGAGAACTCCTTTGAATGAATCTTGTGCATTGTACTTGTTGAGTTTGCAACTGTACCAACCTTATATGTATCGTATTCCTTCCACCAGTACAGAGGTGCTGTCACATCAACGGAAACAAGTATCATACGCATGAATTTTCTGTCATCGCTGCCCGCTTTGCACAGAGTTTGCATGAGCTTCATATCGTTTTCGCCGACTATGTAGTTTCCATCAGCATCGTATTCGCTGTCTATCCTGCTCCATGAATTCATCGGATTTCTCATGCCACGTACAGCATTCTCAAAATTCATGACGGATGTTCTTTCTATCTTTATCATATTATGCGTATCTCCGAAAAATGTCAGTCGTTACTGTTTTCTTCTTCAGCTTCTGCTTTAGCTGCTTTGGCTTCCGCTCTTGCTTTTTCTACTTCGTCAAGCTCGAACGTATACTTATTACCGCAGAACAGGCATGAAGTCTCAACAGGTTTTTTATCCTCTCTAAGTTCATTCATATCTTCCTCACCCAGGCTTACCAAAGCTCGGAGGTATTTGTCCCTACTGCAAATACATTTATATTCAATATCGAACTCATCAAACATCTGATATTCGATACCGTCGAACAGGAGAGCTATTATTTCATCCCCATCCTTACCATCTGCTATCATTTTTGATACAGACTCAAGCATATTTACGTTGGTTTCGATTCTGTCAACGTCTTCATCGGTAAATCCGGGCATAAGCTGGATAAGGTAACCACCTGCCGCAAAACACATATTATCATGGTCTACTCTTACGCCCAATGCACATACTGTGGGAGTCTGTTCACTGTTTGCAAAGTATTCTGTGATGTCCTCTGCAATCTCACCGGAAACGATAGGTGACATACCAACATACGGGTCGTTCATTCCCATATCCTTGATAACGTAAAGTGTACCGCCACCAACAGCTCCGCCAACATCGAGCTTTCCGTATTTATTCGGAGGAAGTTCAACGGTCATATCATCCGCATATCCTCTTACGTTACCCTTATAGTCGCCTACGCATATTACCTTACCGCAGGGGCCATCTCCCTTGAGCTGGAGTGTGAGAGTATTATCGGAGTCCTTGAGCAAACATGACATAAGCGATGTAGCTGTGAGGGCTCTACCGAGAACTGCGGTCATTGTTTTGGATGTATGGTGTATCTCGCATGAATGACGGACTATATCTGTACTATCACAGAAAATTACTCTGATTCCTCCGTCAGCGGATATTGCTCTTTTGATTACTGACATATTTACACCTTTCTTTCGGTCTTTGTTTTTTTATAATTACAGTTCAGCCGAATCCCTGCATATCTCAATAAATCTCAGGTCTGCGGCTGAAAGCTTTTTATCTTTATGGTATGCGAGCTTATACTTACGTGAAAAAGCGATATTCTCGATGAATACCTCTTTTACGTCTCCCTTTTCTATTCTTTCACTTATCATACGGTATGGAACTACTGCTATGCCAAGTCCGGCTTCTGCGGCATTTACAAGTGCGGCTGTACTCATGCTTTCCCATACAGGTTTCGGCAATGGTATAGAATGTGAGGTCAACGTACTTTCAAATATCTCACGTGTACCACTTCCTCTTTCACGCAGCAGAAACGGAAGCTCATACAGTTTATCTGAGGTTATAGTATCATCGTAAGCGTTTGATGCAACTAAAGCAAGCCTGTCCTCCATAAAATCTTCATAGACAAGTGCGGGTTCATGTATCATTCCCTCTATCAAAGCGAAATCAAGCTCATTCTCAAAAAGGAGTTTCTCAAGTTTCTCGGAACGGTCAATTTTAACCATGACATTTGTATCAGGTCTTTCAGTCGAGAATTTCTTCACATATTTCGGCATTAGCATTGAACCTATTGAAATACTAGCTCCGACCCTGACTATGCCGAATGACTCCCATGAACGTATGCTTTTTTCCATATCATCAAATGCAAGAGATATTGAATCAGCATATTCAAGAAACATTTTTCCGGCTTCACTGAGGTATAATCTGCGTGATATTCTATCAAACAGCTTTATTCCATAGTAGCTTTCAAGTTCCGACACCGCAAGACTTACCGCAGGCTGTGTCATATTCAGCTTTTCGGCTGCTTTAGTCATACTGCATCCGTTTTCGCAGACCGCCTTAAATATTCTCATGTGTCGGATAGTCATATTATAAGTCACTCCTTATGATTATTATTAAATTATATCATTTTATAAATAATTTTTCAAGGGATATGACGATATATATTCACATTAGCTGCTGTGAATTTATGACAAGGCGGAACACGATACCGAGTTTTTCTGCGGCTTTACGGCAAAGGAGCATTCTTTGAAGGAATATCTCAAAAAAGTCGGTGACCGAAGAAAATTCCGTATCAATTCCGAGGTCAAGGATTATTTCGGTATTGTTTTCATTCATTTTTAATGAGGATGAAAATACCGAATAGTTCACGCTGTCGTGGATATCAAATTTAGACATATCAATATTTCTGACACGGCTTCTTCTTACATCTGATTTATCCGCAAGAAAAAGTGCCGCAGAGAGGTCATTAACCGGTATTCCTGTTCCCTCATCATGGTTTCCGATAGCTGTTACTATATCTGCAATATCGGCGGCATCCATGCCAAGTTTATCCAGTATACGGAATGCCATAACTGCTCCGCTCTGTG
>CAYTLG010000053.1:0-11032 GCA_964438725.1 uncultured Ruminococcus sp.
GTATGTTATTTCTTAATGGTTGATTGTTTTTTTATCATTGGGCGGATGAGCATGATGATAGCTGATATGCCTGTTCTTACGATTGAAAATACGCTTATTTTTATGGAAATATCAGCTTCAAGCGATGTTTTTTCCGAAAGAAAGTCGGCATAGACAAGAACTGTATTTTTCTTTATAGGAGAAAGCGAGGTTTTGTTGTCGAGAAGCTCCATTATAAGTGAAACTACCGCTTCGAGCTTACCATAGTCAAGAGCTATCTTTGCCGAATCATTTCCTCCGACTTTTACGATGAAGCGGTTGATTTTGATTTTAATGCGTGAAGCGAGACGTGGAAATTCATTTGTAACAAACTCAAGAATTTCCGATATCGAGAGCAGCTTACTTTCGGCAGTGCCTTTGTCGTCCTTTACTACGTTTTCGGCTTTTTCCTTGACTTCCGTCGATTTATTCTTTTTTTCTGCCTTTTTCTTTGCTTTCAGAGCTTTTTTCAGTTGTTGTTTCTTTTCTTTTTCACGACTTGCCTGAAAGTTTTTATATGAATAGTCGGAGAGCTTGATTTTCTTTTTCTTTGACGGAACAAGCGGCAGCACGATGAACCCGATTCCTGCTCGAACCTGAGTAGTGGCTCCGAATTTTAAATACAGCTTGATGTTAAGAGAGAGTAGTATTATTATAAGAACAGCTAAAGCTATAACTATCCACAACAATACCATGCTATCACTCCTTTATCTGACTGTTTTCGCTTTCCTCGTCTGTTATGTCGGGGGTAAGTTCTATATCTTCTCCGCTGTCGCTTTTTACAGTAACGGTCGGAAGCTCTTCAAGTGAAGATATGCCGAATACACGGAGAAAATCGTTTGTTGTGCGGAATAGTGTGGGTTTTCCGGGTGTGTCGAGCTTTCCGCATGGCTCAATAAGGTTCTTTTCCTGTAATGTATTTACCGCATAGCTTGAATCAACTCCACGCACCGTATCCACAAACGAACGTGTTGCAGGCTGATTATATGCTATGACTGCCAGCACCTCAAGAAGCGACTGCGAAAGATTTCCACCACGCTTCATTCCGAGTGCTGTCTTTATATCGGCGGAGTATTTTTCCTTTGTGCATAGCTGACATGAATCAGGGAAACGCACAAGGAGTATACCACGGTGATTTGATTCACTATTGTATATAGCCGCCATTTTTTCAACAATATCATTTGCACGTGACTGCGATAGCCCAAGAACCTCACCTATACGTGCGTATGTAAGTGGGTGGCCTGCTGCAAAGAGACACGCTTCTATCGTTGCAAAGGTTTCGGCAGTGACAATAAAATCTTCTGCCATTTCGTTGTTTAACATATTTTATCCTGTGATTATTGATATGAGTCGAGGGAGGCGTTTTTGATATCGTCATCACTTCCGATAAGAGTTACTACAATGTGTGATGCCATGTCGGTAACTCCATCGTCTGTTTCGGATTCACTCACGGTAACTATCTTGCTTTTGATAAGCTCAAGAATGCCGATGAATTTTCCTATCATTTCAGACCTTCCCGATGAGTCCTTGAAGTATGAATCAAGATATACATCACCGTTTTTTAGTGATGTGATAAGTGATGTCATAAGCTCACCGACCGGTATTCTCGGAGCATTAACAATTTCGGCAAATTTTTCACGGACTGTTTTTTCAGTAAGTCTTGTTTCGGTAAGTACGTGAATGAATGCGGCACGTAAAAGCTCCACAGAATGGTCAGCGACGTACTTTCTGTCCTTCGATATTTCGTCCTGTTCCTTTATCATACGTCCACCATATTCGGCGAACATATCAGAAAGCTCTGCCGCTGCAAGTTTTGTTCGCTGATATTCACGCATTGCATCAACAAGTGGCTTACGTGGGTCTTCATCTTTCTTTTCGTCCCTCGGAAGAAGCATACGGCTTTTTATCAGCATAAGCTCACTTGCCATATATGTAAATTCGCAGGCAAGGTCAATGTTGTAAAGCTGTGCCTCACGCATATATTCCATATATTGGTCACACAAGAGGTCGATTGGAATATCATCTATTTTCATCTTGTGCTTATCAACAAGGGTTAGCAGGAGTTCGAGAGGACCCTCAAAAAGCTCAAATTTATAGTTTATGGCGTTATCCAATTCCGTTCTCCTTTCTGTTAAGTCATATCCACGAAACGAGGAAATTCATACCACGTGAAATTCCGGATACAGCATATGAAAGCGGAGTTGAGAGAAGTCCGGTCCAAAGAAGAATGAGAATTGCAAGCTGAATATATCTTTCGTACTTCATTACACCGAAATACCACTTCGGAGGGAGGAAAATATAGAATATTCTCGAACCGTCAAGAGGTGGCAGTGGTATAAGGTTGAACACACCGAGAGAAAGGTTCAGCATATGGAAGTAATAAGCGAGGGTGAGTGCCGCATACTGAATGTAGTATACAAATTCCGAATGAGCAGGGAACAGTATGAATAAACGCATCAGTACACGATAAACGAGTATGCCCACGAAAGCGAGCAGGAAGTTCATTATTGGACCCGCAGCCGCAGACAAAGCCATATCACGTCGAGGCTTTTTGAAGTACCGTGAGTTTATCGGAACCGGTTTTGCCCATCCGAAATGGAAAAAGAGCATACATATAGTTCCGAGCGGGTCAAGGTGCTTCAGGGGATTCAGTGTAAGTCGTCCGAAGTTACGTGCGGTAGGGTCACCGAGCTTATATGCCATGTATCCGTGTGCAAACTCGTGAAAAGTAAGAGCTATAAGCACACATGGTATCACAAACAGATACTCAATAATGGTATCAGTGCTAAAATAACGCAATTTTGTCCTCCAGTGTTAATTTCTCAAAGTCCACAGTAGGAGTAGAACTGTTTCCAGAGATCTTCACGACCAAGATTTGTTTTTGCTGAATATTTTATAACTGTCAAGTCCCTTGTAAGCTCATTTTCGGCAATTATCTCATCAAATTCACGCTTTTCTGTTGCATTGAGCTTGTCGGTCTTTGTTGCAACAAGAATGTGCGGCAGACCTGCTTCACGCATATAGTAAAGCATATCGCAGTCATCCTGAGTAGGACCTGTGCGAGAATCTACAAGCTGGCATACAAGGCGAAGTGAATCTATGTTTTTGTTGTTCGTAAAGAATCCGTCGGTCAGGGCAGACCAGCGTTTCTTGTCCTCAAAGGTTCTCTTAGCGTAGCCGTAGCCGGGAAGGTCAACGAGATAGAGCTTCTTGTCTATATCGTAGAAGTTTATTGTAATAGTTTTACCGGGTTCACCACTGACTCGTGCGAGACTTTTACGTGCAAGCAGAGAATTGATAAGAGAACTTTTTCCTACGTTCGAGCGTCCTGAGAAAGCTATCTGAGGTATTCTGTCAGCAGGAAACTGCTTTACAAGACCTGCGGATATTTTCAGTGAGACGTTATTGAGATTTGGTTTCATATTTTATCCTGTCAGTTATTTCCGTATATACGCTGAGTGTTCTGTGTGTTCAGTATACCGGAAATATTGTCCTTTTTTTCTTCTGTTTCTTCGCAGCTCATTTCGCATTTTTCAGCAGGCATAATGAGTGCGTTTTTCAGTACATCGTCAAGTGTTTCGCAGGGGATGAATTGTACTTCGTTACGTACAACCTCGTCAAGCTCTGCAATGTCACGCATATTATCTTTCGGAATGAGAAGTGTGCGGATTCCCATTGTGTACGCAGCGGTGGATTTTTCTCTGAGACCACCTATCGCAAGTACACGACCTGTAAGTGTTATTTCACCTGTCATTGCGATATCATGGCGTACCTTTATTCCAGACAAAGCACTTACAAGTGAGGTTGTCATAGTAACACCTGCACTGGGACCATCCTTTGGAACGGCTCCTTCGGGGACATGAATGTGTATATCCTTGGTTTTATAGAAGTTTTTGTCGATACCGAACTCGTCTGCGTGAGCTCTTATGTAGGTCACAGCAATGCGTGCGGATTCTTTCATAACATCGCCGAGAGTTCCTGTAAGCTCGATTTTGCCTGCACCGTCAACTGCAAGAACTTCAACCTTGAGCATATCTCCACCCACTTCGGTGTATGCGAGACCGTTTGTAACACCCACAAGGTCAAGTGAATTTACAGCATCGTCAATGAATTTTCTGGGACCGAGTATGGATTCAATGTTTTCTTTTCCTACACTTACAGATTTTACTCCGCTTTCAACGATTGTCTTTGCACTCTTTCTGCAAACCGAACCTATTTCACGTTCAAGAGTACGCACGCCAGATTCACGTGTATATCCTGCGATTATCTCACGGATAGCATCATCATTGATTTTGAGCATACGTTTGTTGAGACCGTGACGCTTGAGCTGCTTCGGAAGGAGGTGATTTTTTGCAATTGCCAGCTTTTCAGATGGTGTGTATGTGTGAAGCTCGATTATTTCCATACGGTCGAGAAGAGGGCGTGGAATTGTGTCGAGTGTGTTTGCCGTTGCGATAAACATACAGTCGGAAAGGTCAACGGGCAGTTCAATGAAGTGGTCACGGAAGGTTTTGTTCTGCTCACCGTCGAGAACTTCGAGAAGTGCGGAGGCAGGGTCACCGTGAACGTCGGAACACATTTTGTCTACCTCATCAAGGAGCATTACGGGATTGAGAGTTCCGCACTGTGTGAGAGCAGTAATAATACGACCCGGCATAGAGCCGATGTAGGTTTTTCTGTGACCGCGAATGTCACTTTCGTCACGGATACCACCGAGAGATACACGTACATACTTACGCTTCATAGCACGTGCAATAGAGGCACCGAGAGAGGTTTTACCAACTCCGGGAGGTCCTACAAAGCAGAGAATCTGGTTCTTGAGTTCGGGATTTAGCTGCTTTACTGCGAGATATTCGAGTATTCTGTCCTTGATTTTTGTAAGTCCATCGTGGTCGGCATCGAGTATCTTACGTGCGGCTTCAATATCAACTCTGTCATGAGTCTTTTTATTCCACGGAATATCAAGGCAGGTCTCAACATAGTTGCGTATTACGGCAGCTTCGGGAGAACCTGACTGAACCTTTGTAAGCTTTCCGAGTTCTTTTTCGAGCTTTTCACGAACTTCAGCAGGGAGAGTGAGCTTTGCCATTTTCTTTTCAAGCTCATCTGCATCGTCATCTATACCAAGCTCGTTTTCGATAGCCTTGAGTTGTTCACGGAGATAGTAGTCACGCTGATTTTCATCTATGGCTTCCTTTACCTTACGCTGTATCTCTACCTCAGTGCGAAGGAGCTTCATTTCGCTTTCCATAAGCACAATGGTCTTTTCGAGTCTCTTCAGCGGGTCAAACATTTCAAGAACTGCTGCCTTATCCTGATAACGTACAAACATACTTGAAGCAATAAAGTCGGCAAGAAGTCCGGGATTGTTTATCGAGGATACGGTGTTCATATAGTCGTTTGAGAAGGTAGGATGGAATCTTACCATTTCGTCAAGCGAGTTCATAGCTTCGTTTATGAGAGCTTCTGCACGGATGTCCATCGTATCAACATCGGCAGTGAGCGTTTTTGAGAGTACCTCAGCGGTTATGTAATCCCTGTCGTGATTGAGCTTAACGACTTCAGCACGGCAATATCCCTCTGCGATAACACGGATGTTTCCATCCTGATTTTTGGTGAGTGTCTGTTTGATCTGTGCAACGCAGCCTACTTTATAGAAATCATTGTCCTTGGGTTCGTCAACAGCGGTATCCTTCTGTGTAAGAAGAAATACGAGCATATTTGATGAAAGTGCCGCCTGGCAAGCTTTTTTGGAAATTTCACGTTCAAGCTCAAAATTAACGGGAATCGACGGGAAAGCAACGACTCCACGCAAGGGTATAACGGGAAGCGTGAGAGATTCGACTTTTTCAATATATCTTGGCATAATATCAGTCCTTTAATTCCTTATCGAGTACAATTATAGCATTTTATATACAGTATATTATACCATATTATTAACCGCAATTCCACACGAGTTTATTAATAATTGTAACTTTTTATATCTCCGATGGATGAATGAACTGCTCACTGCAAAAGAAAATGTAACGAAATACGGAATTTGTGAAAAAATATTGATTTTACTCTGAAAATAAGCTACAATATACGTAAAGTATGCTTTTTGAGGAGGTTGCCATGGGAAAGACTATCAAACGTATCATTGTTTTTGCATTGGTCGTTGTCATTGTTCAGTCGGTGGCGGTTCTTGCTCTAACACCGAGTGGACTTGAGAGGGTATTTCCGCTTGCAGTCAGACTTTCTGCCGAGAAAATTAAACCTGAAAGCAATACCTATGCGGCGTACTACAATATGCGTACATACGTTTCCGATGCCGATGTTATAGTTGTCGGAGTTGATTATGCCGTGCCTGAAACCTATGGTATGCTTGGACATTTTACAAGATTTGTTAAGCAGTACAACAATTTTTCGGATGTAGCTCTCATGCTCAACAATGTTCAACTTTCGTTTGCGGGAATGATGTTTGAGCAGACGGGTGAGGATGACTACGACTACTACCTGAAAAAACTCACAGACAGTGGAATCGGAGAAGAATATGCTTCATATCTGTCGGAGCTGTATTTTGTAAATTCAACGATGTCTCCGAATCGCAAGATACACCTTACTTCGTGCGAGACACTGAAAAATCGTCCACTGGTAGAGCAGATAAATGAGCTTTCGGTTGTCTCTGAACGCAGTATGCTTTGCGTTGTTGATTCACGTGAGCTTGAGAGTGATTCAGCATTTCGCAGTGAGCTTACAGAAAAACTGAACGGGAAGAAAATCGTGTTTGTGCAGACTCATTATACTGATAGCTGTATATCCGCTGACACGCATACCGTATATCAGTTCCCGTTTGAGTCGTCGTCGCAGGTATATTTTGTTTCTGCCGCCAAACTTGAGGGTTTTTATTCGTACTACGCAGGTGTAACAGATATTTTTTCGGCGAACGATAATTACGACAGACTTGATGAAAGATACACTGATTTCTTCTTTGTAGTTGCAGGAGGAGCAAAAAATGATCAAACTTGAAGATATAGAGCTTGAAGAATATATACTCGGAGAAAAAGCTCACATTGCGGTACCGTTTGAGCTTCACATGAAAAAAGATGGCGAGATAACAATAGTTTCGTATTCGTTTACAAAGGAAATTGCGGAAGAGTTTGAGAAAAGGTACTCCTCCGATCCATTTTCCGATGAAGCGAGAGAATTTCTTCATGCACAGCTGACTCCCGTTATGGAAAAGCTCGGCTATGACTGTGCAAACGCAACTGAAAGGGTAACTCTCGAATACCGTGCGGACAAGGTTGATGAATCAAAGATTCTGCCGGAATGTGTTATTGTAGATTCACTTGCATATGAAAGCTGGGATGACCTTCCTCTTGACGAATTTGCACTTTATTCGGAATGTGAGTATGACAGAATGGCTGTTATACGTCAGAACGGAAAGATAGTTTGCTTTGCAGGACTGAACGATATTTCACAGAACGATGATTTCTATGAGCTTACGGTGGAATGCGAGAGTGAGTACAGACGGCGTGGTTATGCTTCGTCTTGCGTGGCACTTTTGACAAAATACTTGCTTGGGATTGACTGCGATGTAAACTACATTTGTACATATGATAATGTAGCTTCAAAAATGACAGCAGAATCCGCAGGCTTTGAGCTATATGACAAATGCCTCCCGTTCGTATGTTATCGGGAGTTTGATGAATAATTTTAAAGAGGTAAACAATGGCTTATGATGCCGGTATGCTGCGTTTTATCGTGGCAGAACTGAATAATAAACTTACAAACGGCAAGGTGGATAAAATATATCAGCCTTCGAGAGAAGAAGCTGTATTTGTGATTCGCTGTGCCGGTGAAGAACACAGACTTGACATTTCAGCAGGAGGAAACGGTTCGAGAATGAATCTGACTTCGCTGAAATTTGAAAATCCTGCAACACCACCGATGTTCTGTATGATGCTGAGAAAGCATTTCCAGGGAGCGAGATTTGCAGGTGCTGAACAGCTTGGCTTTGAAAGAGCGGCGAGACTTACATTTGACACACATGATGACTTCGGTTTTCCTACCCAGAAGCACGTTATATGTGAGCTTATGGGGAGATTTTCAAATATTATCATAACCGATGCAAAGGACAAGATAATAGGTGTTCTGAAATCCATAGACTTTACTACCAGCGAAAAAAGACAGGTTCTTGCCGGAATGAAATATGAGCTTCCTCCGAAACAGGACAAGCTAGACCCTATGGATGACACACTTGACGAAAGACGTTTCAACGAAATTGCCGCAAATTCCGAAGAGGACAGACCTGCGGATAAGTTTATAATGTCGAATTTCTCAGGTATCGCTCCGATAATCGCACGTGAGATAGTTTACAGATCTTCCGGAAAAACAGATGCTACAATGAGTGAAGTATCACGCACGCTTACAAAGGCATTTTTCGGTGTGATAAACGATATCAAAAGTATTAACGGTGCTCCGTATATCATGAAAAATATGGACGGTGTGCCGATAGAGTATGCTTTTTGTGATATAAGACAGTACGGAGACTCCGCTAAGGTTGAAAAGCTCGACACATTCGGACAGCTTATAGACACATATTTCGGTGAACGCAGTCGTGAAGAAAGACTTCACAAAAAAGCTTCGGATATATTCAAGCTGCTCAGTAATGCCGAAACGAGAATAACAAAGAAAATGTCTCTTCAGCGTGAGGAGCTTCGTGAATGCGAGGACGGCGAGAAGTACAAGCTCTGGGGTGACCTTATCACCGCAAATATCTATCGCCTGAAGCGTGGAGATGACAGCTGTGTACTTCAGAACTATTACAGCGAGGATTATGAGGACGTAAAGATATCACTCGACAAGAGACTTACACCTGCCGCAAATGCTCAGAGATACTACAAAAAGTACAATAAGGCAAAGGCGGCAAAGATGCATCTCACAGAGCAACTGGAGATTGCACAGTCAGAGCTTGAATATGTTTACACAGTTCTTGATTCGCTGACAAGAGCGGATGGTGAAAAAGAGCTTAACGAGATACGTGCGGAGCTTTATCACAGTGGATATGCTTCAAAAATGAAGAACTATACCGAGAAAAAGCAGAACGCACCGAGTATCATGAAATACAAGACCACGGATGGACACACGGTTCTTTGCGGACGTAATAACACTGCCAACGACTATTTGACGACAAAAATGGCTCAGAGATGGGACTGGTGGTTCCATGTAAAGAATCAGCCAGGCTCACACGTTGTTCTTGTACTTGAGGACAGCTCAGAGGAACCGAGCGAACAGACCTTTACGGAGGCAGCAGAAATAGCAGCGTACAACTCAAAAGCTAAAGGTGGCGTTATGATTCCCGTTGACTACACAAGAGCGTCAAAAGTAAAGAAACCCGGAGGCTCAAAACCCGGATTTGTAATTTATACTACCAACTGGACTGCTTATGTGACTCCGAATGACGAAAAAATTAACAAATTGAAGCAGAAATAAGTTGCGGAAACTGATATAATGATGTATTGGTATGACTTTTAAACCTACCGCAGACATAAAAACACCAACGATACCGGAAAGGGAATACCGCAGCGAAAATAGATCTGATACGTGCGGTAAATGGCTTGAATTATGCAGAAAAAAGTATTTGCTTTCGATCTTGACGGAACTTTGACCGAACACCGAACATGGATAACCGATGAAAATCTCGCAGTTCTTGATGAACTCAAGGAGGCGGGAATTCGCCTTGTTGTTGTAGGAGCAGGTCAGGCAAGACGTATATTTGCTCAGCTCAGAAAATACCCGATTGAGATCATCGGCAACTACGGTTTACAGCACGCCGTCTACCGTGACGAGCTTGGAGATCTCGAATTTGTTCGTGACGCAGTACTTCCTTGTGACTGTGTGAGTGTTGAGACGAAAATCAACGAACTCAGACATGAGCTTGGATACGAGGATTATATTGGAGAAACAGTTGAGCTTCACCCGTCAGGATGCGTGACTTTCCCGCTTCTCGGCACAAAGGCTCTCATTCAGGATAAGCTTACATTTGACCCCGACAGAGCCAAGAGACGTGCTATATATTCAAAGGTAGCCGAACTTTTCCCCGAATACAGCGTGTTCGTAGGTGGTTCAAGCTCCTTTGACATGGTTCCTCAGCCGTACAACAAGAGATATGCACTTGAGGACTTCTGCAAAGAAAACGGATTTGACAGAAGTGAGCTTACATACTTCGGTGATGACTACGGAACAGGTGGTAACGACGAACCCGTATACGTATCCGATTTCGATTTTGTAAAGGTAGACAAGCCCGTTAACCTTGGCGAAATAGTACACGAATATCTTAAAACTCTTTAATAAACGAAAGGAAGACCGAGATTTAAGTCTTCCTTTTTTGTATACAGAGGTATTGGCATGAAAAAAACAAAAGTAAATGTGGATATTAGCAGTGTTCCCGATAAGATTCGATACCTTTTTGAGAATGCGACTGTTTATGACAGCAGTTGCAGTCCACACGCCAAGGTTTATTATCTTGACACAGGTTATTATGTTAAAACTGATGATGTCGGCAGTCTTGCAGGAGAAGCGGAATTAAACAAATTGTTCTATGATATAGGACTTGGTGTGCAAGTGATTGCATACATCTCAAAAGATAGAGATTGGCTTGTAACTCGAAGTGCAGTTGGAGATGACCTTACACATTATCTTGGTGAGCCTGAAAAGCTGTGCGAGATTCTTGCGGTTGCACTTCATAAGCTGCACGCACAAAGCATAGAAAATGTACCTGTTTCGGCAAGCTACAAGAGGTATCAGGATTTATCCGGTGGAGAATGCTATGATGAGTCGATGCTGCTTCAAAGATACGCAATAAGCACCAAAGAGGAAGCGTGGGATATAGTGCAGAAAGGCAAACATTTGCTGAAAGCAGATACGCTCATTCACGGGGATGCTTGCTTGCCTAACATTATCCAAAATAACGGTGGGTTCAGTGCCACCGTTATTTTGGATAATGTTAGGCAAGCAAGCATCCCCGTGAATG
>CAYTLG010000054.1:0-10939 GCA_964438725.1 uncultured Ruminococcus sp.
TTCGGATTCCGATTCAGGCTGTGTTTCAGGTTCGGTTTCTGGAACTGTCTCAGGTGCAGTCTCGGGTTGAGTTTCGGGAACTGTCTCAGGCTGTGTTTCAGGCTCGGTCTCAGGAATCGAAGGTACTGTTTCAGGTTCCTGTGTTTCCTGCGGCGGTTCCGGCTCAACTATAACGGGAATATAAGGCTCAGTCTCTGTTTCCGTTTCGGTTTCAGGCTCGGTTTCAATTTCCGGAAGTGTTTCAGTCTCCGTCTCAGTTTCGGGTTCTGTTTCGGGAACTGTGGTTTCTGTCTCTGTTTCAGTTTCTTCACCAACTTCGCCTATTTCGTCAACACCTATTGAACTGTCACCGTTATCCTCGTTTGAGTCATGTGCATCGTCATCATTTTCATCATGCTTAACGTCGGCACCTATCTCACGAGCGATTTTATCAAAGTCAAGACCCATTTCAAGAGCCTTGTTGACCGCTTCAACTACGCCCTTTGAGCTGAATGTTGCTCCTGATATAGCGTCAACATTCTCACCGACTACCGCACTGTCAGAAAGTCCGATGAGCTGTGATACAAATCCTTCTCCCTTGACTTTAGATCCGACACCCGGAGTTTCGCTAATCGAAAGGAATGAGATTCCGCTTACTTTTCCGTCAACATCAAGACCAACCATAAGTCCGATGTCACCAACATATCCGCTTCCGACAGTATTCACGCAGTATCCAATGACTTCGCCGTTCTTTACTACGACAAATACTTCATTGCCACTGTCATCGACATATTTTACAACATCTTCTCCATCGGGGAATATTGCAAGAACCGCTTCATTCTGTGCTTTAACGGAGTTTTCTGCAATAACATCCTCTGTAAGCATATTTACAACCGACAAAAGAAGTGCTATTCCCGTACATATTGCGGCAAGTATGATAATCATTCTAACCGAATACGCAGTACTTCCCTCTTCGGGAGCAGATTTTTTGGGCTTTTCCGTTTTTTCTAGCCTAATCGGAATTTCTTTCTTTTCTTTTTTCTTTTTTTCTTTTTTGGGCTTTTCTTTGGTGCTTTCCTCTATCGGAGCTGTTTTTTCTGCCGTTTCGGGAGTGATATCCACTACGGCTTCTTCGATATAGTCAAAATCATTCGTTTCGGGCGTTTCTTCTGTGATTTCTTCTGCATCTGTAACAGCTTCCTCAGGCATATCCTGAATCGGCTCATCAGATACAGTCGCCGCAGCACTTTCCGTTTTCTCAGGCTCGGCTATTCCGACAACACTATCAAGCTCACCGAAGCTGACTTCTGTTTCTTTTATCGTCGCTTTGTTTTCTTCGGTATTGATTTTTACAGCATTCTTTTTCTTAGCCATTATTTTTTACCTCCGAAACGTCTCGGCATAGTCAGCTTGTCTATATACCATACAAAAAGGTTCATTATCAGAATTGCGAAAGACACACCCTCAGGATAGCTTCCGAAATAGCGTATCAGGACTGTTATAAGTCCGCATCCACAGCCGTAAAGAAGTCTGCCGTTTGGTGTAACTGGGGATGTGGAATAATCAGTTGCCATAAAGAATGCCCCAAGCATGAGTCCGCCTGCAAAAAGCTCATACAGCATGAAGTTTCCTGCAACTCCGACTGCTTTCGGGAATATAAATGTAAGCAAAGCCACAGTTCCGATATATGCAACGGGTATCTGCCATGTTATTACACGTCTTACAAGGAGATACACTCCACCTGCAATGAGGAGTATGGAGGATACTTCACCAATACATCCGCTGATATTACCCGTCATCATATCGAATATATTCTCACTCGGCATATTACCCTGCTTGAGTGTTGCAAGGGGAGTTGCACCAGCTATGATATCGCTGTCGGAGAGCGTATTTGCAACAGAGTTGATTTTTTCTCCGAACTTTTGGAATGTAGACATTTCACCTGCCCATGAGAAAAGGAAAACTCTCGCCGCAAGTGCAGGATTTACAAAGTTTTTGCCGATACCACCGAATAACTGTTTTACTACAACTATCGCAAAGAATGTACCGATAACGGGCATCCAAAGCGGAACTGTAACAGGAAGATTCATTGCAAGAAGTAAGCCTGTAACAGCTGCGGAAAGATCGTTTATTGTAACAGGACGATGTAAAACAAACTGTGTAATCGCTTCAAATGCAATCGCAGAACCAACAGACAACGCTCCTATGGCGATTGCACGGGTACCGAACACATACACGCCCCAAATGAATGCCGGAAGGAGTGCAATAAGCACATCCAGCATTATTGTTGACGTTTTTTCGTGGCTTCTTATATGCGGAGACGACTGTACAGTGAGCAGCGAAGGCATGGAAAACTTATTTTTTGTCTCCGTCGTTTCCTGAATATTCTGATTCAATTCGTTTTTATCCATAAATTAACCTCGTCATGAATTGGAATCGAGCGACTTAATTCTTGTAGCCTCAGCTTTAATCGCAGCCTTAGCCTTTCTGATATGCTGGACTATCTCGACCCCACCAGGGCAGTTATACGAGCAGGAACCGCATTCAACACAGCTCATTGCACCGTATTCCTCGGCACGCTTCAGGTCTCCGACCATTGAGAACTGTGCTATATACATCGGCATAAGGTGCATTGGGCAATTGTTCACGCATTTTCCGCAATGTATACACGATGCCTTTTCGACATTCTTCTTTCCGAATCTTTCGGAGAACAGAAGTATCGCACTTGTGGATTTAGTAACGGGCATTTCCTTATCCCACTGAGCTATACCCATCATAGGACCGCCGCTTATGAGCTTTGCAGGCTGTCGTTTAAGTCCTCCGCAAAACTCAATAATATCTGGGAATGTAGTTCCGATAGGTACAAGAAGGTTTTTCGGGTGCTTTATACAGTCTCCGTCAACCGTGATTATTCTGCTTGTACATGGCATACCCTGTGCAAACGCTTTATATATCGCTGAACAGGTTTCGGCATTGAATATAACACATCCGACATCGGCAGGGAGCTTGCCCGTAGGTATTTCGACTCCGGTAAGTGCGTATATGAGTTGTCGTTCATCTCCCTGAGGGTATTTTGTCTTTACAACCTTCACAGATATCATTTTGGAGTCACCAAGCATTTCTTCGAGCTTTTCGGCTGCATCGAGCTTGTTATCCTCTACGGCAATATAAGCACATCTCACTGAAAGAGCCTTGAGCAGTATTTTCACACCGTTTATCACAGAGGCGGGATGCTCAAGAAGAAGTCTGTGGTTTGCTGTAATAAAAGGCTCACATTCCGCACAGTTTACTATTATCTTGTCCACCTTACCGAGAGCGGAACGTATTTTTGCATAGGTAGGGAATGCTGCACCGCCCATACCTGAGATTCCCGCTTCTCTTACTGCGGAGATTATCTCATCGGTCGTACATTCGGTGAGCTTTTTCATCATTGGCTTTATGTCGGGGCATGGTGTCATCTGCATATCATTATCAATTATGATATGCTCAACCACAGCACCGGTTGGAATTGTTTTATTTACTATCTCACGTACAGTTCCCGAAACGCTTGCATGAACAGGACATCCGAGAGCAGATTCAGGTACATCTGCAATCTTCTGACCAACGGTAACATGATCTCCCACCTTTACAATAGGTGTTGCTGGAGTACCTATATGCTGAAGCAGAGGGATAGTGACGCTTTTCGGCTCGGGCAAGATCTCTATCCTGCATCGGCTTGTGTTCTTATATTCCTCAACGTGGATCCCTCCTGAAAAGGTATATGCCATTTCACTCTCCTGTCAGTTATTACTGTTTTAATAATTTACCTAATTATAACCGATTTTATCCTCTAAAACAAGTCATTTTTATAATTTTATCCACTTAAATAACACGTTCAGAAAGAAAACTTAACAATTATATCTTACGCTTTCACATTATCAAAAAGCGAAAGGAACTGTATGTGTCGCTTATCTACTTTGTAGTCACGTCCGTTCAGATATGAGAGTTCTCCTTCAGCATCAAACGACACGGAATAGGAATAAAGAGCCTGCGATGAATATCCCAACTTTCTATCCTCCGCATTTTTCGCATATTTGCCGTCACCAAGCAGCGGATGACCGATAAACGCCATATGTGCTCTTATCTGATGTGTACGTCCTGTTATTAGTTTTATCTCAACAAGTGTCATATCGAGCTTTTTGTTGTATGCAAGTGAGCGATAACCTGTGATTATCTTCTTTGAACCGGGCACCTCACGGTCGAATATCTTTACTGTGTTTGTTTTATAATCCTTGCGGTGGTATGCTGTAAGAGTTTTTTCTCCGTCAAGTCTGCCATGTACAGCACAGAGATATTTTTTATGCACACGATTCTCTCGTATAGCTTCATTCATAAGTCTGAGAGCTTCTGCATTCTTCGCAAGTATGACAATTCCTCCCGTATTTCTGTCTATACGATTACAGAGAGCGGGGGCAAATGAGCTTTCATTTTTCGGGTCATACTCACCCTTGTTAACGAGATAAGCGGTCAGCAGATATATAAGTGTCTCTTTTTCAGAACCCTCGGCACGATTTTTGTCACCCTCATCACCGAGATGTACGAGCATTCCGGGCTTTTTGTCACAGAGAAGTATGTTTTCATCTTCATATACGATATCGGGAACGAATTTCACCTTTTCATATGAGGCAGTGCTTTCACCATCCCCGAAAAACTCATCGGGAATATACATTTCAATAACGTCACCCTCGGAAATAAAGTCATTTTCATGTACTCTTTTTCCGTTGAGCTTTATTCTTTTTGTTCTGATAAATTTATACAGCAGAGATTTCGGAAGTCCTGTCGTCACCTTTGAAACAAACTTATCCATTCTCTGTCCTGCATCATTTTTATTTACTATAAACTCCCGCATTTTGTTCTCCTTGAATCATTATTTTTCCTAAAATACAAGAAAGGCAGGGAAAATCTTCTCCCCGCCTTAGATGATTACGGAATTATTTTGTACCGAAGAGTCTGTCTCCTGCATCACCGAGACCAGGAATGATATAAGCGTGCTCGTCAAGTCTTTCATCAAGAGCAGCTGCATAAACCTGTACATCGGGATGGTCTGCCTGAAACTTTTCAACACCCTCGGGAGCTGCAACAAGGCAAAGGAGCTTTATCTGGCTGCATCCTCTCTTCTTGAGCATTGTGATAGCATCGGAAGCGGAACCGCCTGTTGCAAGCATAGGGTCGCATACGATAATGTATCTGTCCTCGATGTCCTGAGGGAGCTTACAGTAGTATTCAACAGGCTCGTGTGAATCAGGATCTCTGTAAAGACCGATGTGACCTACTTTAGCAACAGGAACAAGAGCGAGAATGCCATCAACCATGCCGAGACCTGCACGAAGTATCGGAACGATTGCGAGCTTCTTACCCTCAACCTTCTGAGCGATCATCTTGGAAACGGGAGTTTCAATCTCAACGTCCTCAACTGGGATGTCTCTTGTGAGTTCATAGCACATGAGCATAGCAATTTCGGAAAGAAGCTGTCTGAAGTCCTTGGAACCTGTGTCCTTTTCTCTCATAATGCTGAGCTTATGCTTGATGAGCGGGTGGTCTACAACGTGGAAAGTGTTAGTATTCATTTTTTCGTCCCTTTCATCTTATATAGTTTATTATAATTCGCTTTATTATACTACTTTTCGGCTGTCTTTTCAAGGGGGGCATCGAAATTAGTATGATTTTTTTAATATCAGCCAAAGATTCTTGTATAGATATCGCTCATCTCACCTCTGGAGATAACGTAGGGGCTGTTCTGATAGTTAGCGACACCTGCTACTCTGTCGATAAGCTCTTCTCTTTCGGCTTCGGGAATCTTGCCTACCTTTTCAACAACTCCGCTCTTTTCGGGAATGAGCTTTATCATGTCTTCGGGAGTTGTTCCGAGATGTGCGGCGAGCTTTTCAATCTTCTTTTCGCCTTCATCGTTGAGCATATTGTATGTGAGATATGCTCCCTCGAACACTGCACACGCATTTCCGTGAGGTATACCTCTTGTGAGTGTAATGCTGTATCCCAGAGGATGGGGGAAGCCTGTACCTGTATAGTCGATTGCAATACCGGCGGCACACGCAGCATTGGCAAGTCTTTCACGTGCTGTCATGCTCCAGCTTTTTTCACCGTTTACTTCAACAGTGTCCGCACCATTGAAAATAACATCCCATATTTCACGAGCTGCATAAAGAGCCGCTTCTTCAGATTCGGGAGTAGACTTAGGTGAAAGGTAGGATTCCATTGCATGAGCAAGTGCATCAAGTGCTGTTGATACTGTATAAAGCTCAGAAAGTGTCGATGTATATTCAGGGCAAACGAATGAATACTTTGCGTATGCCGAGTTGTGCTTGAAAGTCTTTTTCTTTCTTCCGCCATCAATAGTCAGTACGGAATAACGGCAAGCTTCACTTCCGGTTCCGGATGTAGTGGGAATAAGCACAAGAGGCAGACAATCGTTTACTCTTTTTTCGTCATCGAATATGTCATCAGCGGAACAATTCGGGTTTGAAGCATATCCCGCAATAGCTTTACCTGCATCAAGAGATGAACCGCCACCTATCGCAATAACAAAATCACATCCGTTTTCACGTGCAATTTCACCGCCTCTGTGGCAAAGTTCAGCAGGCGGATTTTCGGGAATCTCGTTGAACCTTACGTATTCGACACCGCATTCACCGAGAGCAGCGGCAACATCAGCCATAGCACCGCATTTATCCGCACCGCTTCTTCCGGAAACAACGATGGCACGCTTGCCAAGGGTTGCAAAAACTGCAGCATTTGCACGTACAGCTCCGACTCCGCTTATTATTTTCACGTTTTTATATTCAGAAAAATTCATATCAGTCTCCATTATTTTTTGCTATGATAATACAGTTACACAAAAATATATCATATATTTCGTCTGTGGTCAATTGACAAACCTGTTAAATTAACTCAAGCTCAGTTGAGTCTTTTTTTACCTATGGTACATTTTTGCACTTTTCCATGCTGTCCTTTAATTTCCTATATATGTAAAACATATAATATTGGAACTTTTTCACGCTTTTCAGCGTCTATCAGTTATGCAGGTTTGAGTTGGTTTTTGCCGTCATTACATTTTTCATCCTTAATTTATAAAATAAGCAAAAATTAACTCTTGATAATCATTACAAATGTGTTATAATTATGTCAGACAGCACATTTAATATTACACAACGGAGGAAATATGAAAAAATTCAATCGCATCCTGTCAGCTATGCTCGCTGTGATGATGGCACTTTCCTGTGCGGTCTTTGCGGGAGCTGCCAATGTCACATTCACCGACGTTTCGGGACACTGGGCATGGACAAACGGTCAGATTCCATATCTCGTTGAAAAAGGTGTACTCAACGGATATCAGAACAGCAACGGTACATATTACTTCAAGCCCGACGGCGAAGTAACACGTGCAGAGTTCATCAAGATTCTTGACGAAACATTCGGTCTGACAGCAACAACCTCAATAAATTACAGCGATATCACATCAAAGGATTGGTATTATCCCTACTTTGCAAAGGCTGATGCTCAGGGATTCATACTTGACTATGGAAAAAACGCTTCTCCCAACTCCAAGATAAGCCGTCAGGAAGCTACTGCTCTCCTTGTACGTTATCTCGACCTCCCCGCAGCTTCCGGAACATCCGCTTCCGCAATTGCAGACTTCAACGAGATATCGGGTTATTATGATGACTACGTTCTCAGAGCTGTTGACGCAGGCATTATCAACGGTTACAACGAAAACAACAAGACATACTTCAAGCCCACAAAGACTCTTACCCGTGCAGAAGCTCTCACAATTCTTTACAGAGCCGCAGGTTTTATTTGCAACACAAGTGCATACAACAGAGACAGTGGTGCTCACACAACAAACAACACCATCACACGTGGCGACATAACAATCACCAACGTAAAGATGAACGGCAGAAATATCGTTACCGAAGGTGCATCCACAGGTACAATTACATTCAATAAGTGCGATATAGACGGTACTCTCTACATCAGAGGCGGTGCCAACGTAACATTCGACAACTGTGATGTTGAAAACGTAGTTACACTCGGCGGCGGTAAGATTTCCCTTGTAAGCGGATCCGAAATCGACAGCCTTACAGTTGAAACAAGCTGTGACATCAGCGTTCTTTCAAATACCGAACTTAACGAAATCACAGTTAAGAACGGTGCTGACAATGTTCACATAACAGGTAACGGTGCCGTTAAAACCGCTTACATCTATGCAGACAGCTTCACCTCATCCATGCTCCCCACAGAGTTTGAGATAGGCAACAACCTCACCGCAACATTCGCAGGTACTGTTTACTCCGGTGACAGCGATACTCAGTCATCATTCACAATTGAGCCTTTCGTAACCGCCGACAAGAACTACTACTACCTCAACCTTGAATCAAGTGCTTCAGGTACAGTTTACTACTACTTCACAAACAGTGCTACTGCTCCCTCTATCTCCGCATTCAACTCCGGCTATGTAAACGCTACATACAGCGGCAGCTTCAATGTTGATGCAAATACTCCCATCACATCTGAAGCAGCTCAGGCCTCCGCAGTTAAGAACTACTCATATGTTGTAGTACAGCTCCAGGACGGCACAAAGAAGTACCCCGTATACATCGCAGATAACTCCCAGACTTCTGCTGACAGCGGATTTGCAACAACTCCATATCTTGCAAGCTCCAACACCGTAAAGTATAAGACAACTATGCCCGGTACTGTATATTGGTACTACACAGACAACGGTACTGCTCTTACACAGATACAGTTCCTCTCCGGTTATTCAAAGCAGAGTGCCGCTCTCAAGGGAGAGGACACAGTAGGCGTTATCTCCTCAAGCTCCGTAACCCTCAAGGATACATACCTCAAGAACTACGCATACCTCGCTCTCATGTACAAGTCCTCATCCGATACATACTACACCCCCGTAGTTCTTTCTCTCGGTGACAACGGCTTTACAGATACACCCACACTCAAGACAGCAGGTATAGTAACATTTAAGGCAAGCGTAAACGGTGATCTTTACTATTACTACGCAGAAAATGCAAATCTTCCCACAGCAGATGATTTCAAGTCAGAATACAACGCAGCAAAGTATTCCGATAAGATATCAGTAAAGAAGAACGCCTCCGCAGAACTCAGATACAACACAGATTATATCGAAAGATATCCTTATCTCGTTATCTCCATCAAGAACTCAAACGGCGAATATATGCAGCCCGTTTCCCTCAATATTAATCTCACAACAGGCTTCAGAAACGCTCCCGAACTTGATGATGACAACACAATCACATTCAGAGCAGATACCTACGGTAAGGTAGAATATTACTACACCAAGGAAGATTCAGCTCCCTCCATCGACGACTTCACTAAGAACTATTCAGATGCTCAGAGCAGATATAAAGGTTCCACAAACTGTGCAACAACATATGCTTCAATAACATTCAAGTCCTCATACGTTGAAAGCTATCCTTACATGGCTCTCCGCTTCACCGATGACGATGGAAACGTATACAGCCCTGTACTCGTTGCACTCAAGAATACAGCAGATACAGGCTTCAAAATCGCTCCTTACGCTTCAAACGGCAAGGTATACTTCACAACCGAAGGCGATGGTGAAGTACTCTACTTCTATTCCAGAGATGACTCCAACATCTCCGCAGACGACTTCCTTGAATGGTACGAAAGCGTATCCTCTTCAAGACGTGGTTCTGTTGACGTAAAAGCAGGCGTTGTTGCTTCCTTTGATTACAACGAAGAAACAATTGAAAAGTATCCCTTCATCATTATCGCATACCGTGAAGGCGACTCACGCAGAGACTACATCTACACACCTTACGTACTTGACATTGACGATTCCATTATGTCCACAGCAGGTTCAGGTCTTGAAATATACGGTCCTGACTCAGAGGGTGACTACAAGGTAACCGCACTCTATGCAGGTAAGCTCTACTATTACAGAACAGATAAGAAGTCCGCACTCCCCGCAAGCAAAGCAGAATTCTCTGAGCTTTATGATGATGCTTCATCCGCTTCAACAAAGACCCTTGCTAAGAACGGTCACACCTACATCGACCCCGATGATTACAATTACATCGTTCTTGCACTCAGCGTTGACGGTGATCTCCTCTCCTACGTAATAATTGATACAGAGAGCGGTAATACATCCTCAGGTGGCAATGGTTCAAACTCCGACTTTGAAGATGGTTCAAACAAGAGCGGATACGGATTCGACACACGAAATGTTGCAGTAGACGATGGCGAAGTTATCATCCGTACAGATTATGACGGAAAGCTCAACGTTATCGTAATCTCAGGTGGTATCGTACTCAGTGAGGACAGCTACGACTGCACAGCCAACAAGACAATGAGATTCTCTCTCCCCTACATCAAGGGATTTGAAATGTTCGGCCCCATTCTCGGTGACAGCGTATCATTCTACATCCAGCTCACAGACTCAAACGGCAACAAGTATCAGGCATACGAACTTGATATAGACTAAGCTGAATAATAAAAATCCTCTTCTGAAATGCTCAGGGGAGGATTTTTTATGCCATAAACTTGACCAAATACACAAATTATGCTATAATACATATCCAATTATCAGGAGGTGATAAATAATGAAGTTAAGATTCCCGAATTTTGCCGAAATCTTCACTGAGGATGGCTCCGTAAAGCTCCCGTACAGTGACACTATGTGCGAAAACGATATAGCTCTGCGTTTCGGTATGGAAAACGACTGCATGAAGCTGTATGTAAAGGCAGATAAAACTCCCTTGAAATATGTAAAGCTCCGCTTCAACTTCACAGAGGACGAGATAAGACATGACAGCATAAAAATTCTCGGTGACGCATTTGAAAGAGGTTACGGAAACCTCGCATGGATGGGTATCACACCCGACAGAATCATGCCGTGGTACATACT
>CAYTLG010000055.1:0-10771 GCA_964438725.1 uncultured Ruminococcus sp.
TCACACTACTGTCAAAATATGGCTCAGATAACAGTAAATCCCCCCCCCCCCCGCAAATTAGTACCTGCATTTGAAACTTCTCCGCTTTGGATGTACTTTACATTAATTCCGCCGTGTATGCTATCGTTCATCTTGTATCCGCACGGTGCAAAGACATAACCACAGTCGAATTTCAAAATGTTTTTATCGTCAGCAGACCGATAAAATATCATGTTTTCATAGAATCCGTTTGCAATCGGAGTCAGGTCATTTTCACTTTCGTTTATTACGGAGTTACATTTTATCTCACAGTCCGATATATAAAAACGTCTATTTATGTAACGTATAATCATCTCCTCCAATCAGCATAAATATTTTAAATACATGAATTTTAGCATATTTTTGACGAAAAGTAAAGTCATTTCAACCCACACATTGTCGAAAATGTGTTTTTTATAATCTATAATATCACAAATAGTAATTTACAACTCTGTTTAAAAGATATATTATTTAATCATCGAATAAAATACTGTTCATGGAGGAAATCATGAAAAAATTAACATCGGCAATACTTTCCGCTCTTGTTTGTGCATCCGTTCTTGCACCGACAGTTTATGCGGCAGACAGACACTCAGAGGTTTTTGAAATAGCATACGGTACTCCTGAAATGGATCTTGTTCTCGACGACTGCTACAAAAACTCAACAGAAGTTACATTCAACACCGACATGGGTGACGCAAACGGTTCTGTATACTTCACATGGGACGAAAAAAATCTTTACTTCTACGTTCATGTTGATGACAGCACACCCTGTACAGATTCAGCAGGCTACAGCACAAACCATAACACCGACTCATTTGAACTCATTACTTCACTCTACGGCTTCGATCCAAGTGCCGACTCCATAACCGCAAAAGATATAAGTGACATCGGTGATGCTCATTTCCGTGTTTTCAGAACAAAAGAAGTTTTCGACAACACAAATCTCACTACAAACGGACTTGACTCAGCAAGTTTAGGTGGCTTTGCGTTCTATACAGACTTAGAAGAAACATCTTTCGTAATTCACGATGGCGGTACCGATACAGGCTACACCTTTGAGGGATATGTTGCATGGGGCGAAGAGCTTCAGACCTCCGACAAACCTATCGGTGAAGGTTCTATAATCGGTATCGGTCTCCAGATAAACGACGACACAAACGATGATGGTACTCGTGATAAGAAAATATACAGCATAAACGCAGACCCTACAAAATCCATGTCAACCGACCGTGCAACCTGTGGTGCATTCCAGCTCGTTAATGCATCCGCAGAAGCTCTCGTTGAGGAAACCGAAGCAGAAACTGTTATCGAACCCGAAACAGAAGCAGAAACCACTGCACCCGAAACCGAAGAGACAGTAGAAGAAACTGTTCCCACAGTAGAAGAACCCGTTGCCGAAACCGAAACCATCGCAGAAGAAGTTGAAGCTCCCCAGACATTTGACGGTGGACTGATTCTTGCTGTTACCGCTGTTCTCAGTGCATACGGTTACACAAAGTGCAAGAAGCACTAACTGAATAAGCATTTTAAAAGGACTGTGAGTTTTTATCACAGCCCTTTTCGTTTTAAAGATTATTTTCGAGGATGTCAGCTATTCTTTCGCAGGCTTTTCCGTCTCCGTAGGGATTGGAGGCATGGCTCATTTTTTCGTACTCGTTTTTGTCCTCAAGAAGCTGTTTGAATGCGGAGTAAATAACTTCTTCATCGGTTCCCACGAGCTTGAGTGTTCCGGCTGCAATTCCCTCCGGACGTTCTGTTGTATCACGCATTACAAGTACAGGCTTGCCGAGTGACGGTGCTTCTTCCTGAATTCCTCCACTGTCAGTGAGTATCATGTAGCTTCTTGCAATGAAGTTATGGAAATCGAGAACGTCAAGCGGTTCTATAATATGTACTCTGTCACAGTCACCGAGTTCTTCCGTTGCGGCAGCACGTACTACAGGATTCATATGTATCGGATATATCGCACACACATCGGGATGTTCGTCAATTATTCTACGTATCGCACGGAACATATGGTGCATGGGTTCTCCGAGGTTTTCTCTGCGGTGAGCGGTGATTATTATGAGTCTCTTTCCGTCTGCCCATTCAAGCTCAGGGTGAGAATAATCCTCTCTTACCGTTGTTTTAAGTGCATCTATTGCCGTATTGCCTGTGATATATATTGAGCTTTCGTCCCTGCCCTCTTTAAGAAGATTGTTCTTTGACAGCTCAGTCGGTGCAAAATTAAACTTTGCCATAACGCTTACTGCCTGGCGATTAAATTCTTCGGGATAGGGTGAATATATGTTGTAGGTTCTGAGTCCTGCTTCAACGTGACCGACCGGAATCTGCATATAGTAGCAGGCGAGTGCGGTAACAAATGTGGTAGATGTATCTCCGTGAACAAGAACAACATCGGGTCTTACTTCTTCGAGAACTGCTTTGATTCTTTCGAGGATATTTACCGTTACATCGAAAAGGGTCTGCTTATCCTTCATTATTGCAAGGTCATAGTCGGGTTTTACATCGAACGCATCAAGAACCTGATCAAGCATCTGTCTGTGCTGACCTGTTACGCAGAGGGTGACTTCAAGTCCCTCTCTTGATTTAAGCTCTTTTACAAGCGGACACATTTTTATGGCTTCGGGTCTTGTTCCAAAGACGACCATAACTTTTTTCATATCATTATATCCGAAGAGTCCCGTCAGTTTTGAGACTCAGGTGTTCCTTTCATTGGATTTTTTAGAAAAGGAGTGCTCCCACACCGTACGATATTATCATCATGATTATACCTGCGGTAATAACTCCGAAAAATATCGCAGGGAGTGCATTTTTCAGTCTGAGGTCAAGAAGAGCGGCTACAAGTGAACCTGTCCAAGCACCTGTTCCGGGGAGAGGAATTGCAACAAGAATGAAAAGTCCGAGTGTCTCATACTTTACAATAACATCCATTTTGTTTTCGGCTCTTTTTTCTATCTTATCAACTATTCCGGCAAGAAATGTGCTTTTTTTCTTCATCCATGCGAATACTTTACGAACGAACAGTATGATAAATGGAACTGGAATCATATTACCGAGTACGCTTACGGCAAGCACACCGTAATACGGGAGCTCGTTTGCAACTCCGTATGGTATGGCACCTCTCAGTTCAAGTACAGGCAAAGCCGCAATTCCGAGGACGCACAGATATTTCATTAAAATGCTCATACAGTTTCTCCCATTTGTACTGCTCATGCTTATCTAAACTCATAATATTATACAACATGGGATACTGTATTTTCAGCCGCTATTTTGTTAACTTTTGCTTTCCATGCTATTATTTCATTATTCTAAGTGAATTTAATACGGCAAGCATCATTACACCTACGTCACCAAGCACTGCTATCCACATATTTGCAAATCCCACAGCACCGAGAATCATGAACGCTACCTTTATAACAAGTGAGAACACTATGTTTTCGATAACGATACGTCTTGTTTTGCGTGCTATTTCTATACCGTCTGCGAGCTTTGAAATTTCATCAGTCATTATAACGATATCGGAGACTTCGATGGCAGCGTCGGAACCTACACCACCCATTGCAATTCCTATATCAGCCGAAGCAAGCACGGGAGAGTCATTGATTCCATCTCCAACAAATATAGAAGTGCCGTTTGAGTCAGCTTTTATCTTTTCAAATTCGGTAAGTTTTCCCTCAGGCAGAAGTTCGGCGTGATATCCGTCAAGCGAAAGCTCATTTGCAATCTTTTCTGCACATTCTCTGCGGTCGCCTGTAAGCATTACCGTTCTTGTGATTCCGAGTGATTTAAGTCTTTCTATGCCTTTCTTAGTATCAGGCTTGAGTGCATCGGTTAATGCGATATATCCAAGGTATTCTCCGTCGGCGGAAATATAAAGTATCGTTCCCGTATCACTGCTTACAGATTCTGCTCCACCGCATTCCTCCGATATCATTGCATAATTACCGACAGACACTTTTCTTCCTTCATATATGGCTTTTATACCACGTCCTGCTATTTCGGTAATTTCAGAAACCGAGCCATGGGGAATTGTACTGCCGTGTGTTCTGATATATTCCTCAGTAACAGAAAGTGCAATAGGATGATTTGACATTGATTCGACAGCCGCCGCATATTCAAGAAGTTCATTATTATTTCCGTTTACTGCACAGCTGTCGCATATAGTAAATCTGCCCATAGTGAGCGTACCTGTTTTGTCGAAAACTGCTGTATCAGCTTTGGCGAGTGCCTCAAGGTAGTTGCTACCCTTAATGAGTATACCCGAACGTGATGCTTTTCCGAGTCCACCGAAAAATGTGAGCGGAACAGATATTACAAGGGCACACGGGCATGAAATTACAAGAACTACAAGACCTCTGATAAGCCATTTACTCCATGCACCATTCATAAACAGCGGAGGAACAACGGCTACAAGTGCGGAAAGAGCCACAACTGCGGGGGTATATCTGCGTGCGAATTTTGAAATGAACGACTCCGCTTTAGCCTTATTAGCAGAAGCATTTTCCACAAGCTCCATTATTTTTTCTGCTGTGGATTCCTTTGCTGTAGCAGTTGCTTCAATATTTATCACACCATCAAGGTTCATGCTGCCCGAAAGAACACGGTCACCCACACAAACCGTAGCCGGAACTGATTCACCGGTGAGAGACGACATATCGAGTGTGCTTACGCCCTCTGTTATGATTCCGTCAACAGGTATTCTCTCACCTGCTTTAACAGAAAGTATATCCCCTGCATTTACTTCTTTCGGGTCTATATCGACATTTTCGCCCATTCGCACAACATGAGCAGTATCGGGACGTATATTTATAAGGTTGCTTATAGAGTCACGTGAACGGTCAACCGCAAGGTCACTGAGCCATTCGCCGAGCTGATAAAGTAACATTACCGCCGCACCCTCAACATATTCTCCGAGAGCAAACGCACCGAGTGATGATATGGACATAAGGAAGCATTCATCAAAAACATCGCCGTGGACTATGTTTTTTGCGGCTTTGAACAAAATATCATATCCGACTGTGAGATACGCTGCCACTGAAACTATCGGTACAACAAAAGACGGAACATACTCTGCAAATGACAGACCAAGTGATACTGCAAAAAGAACAGCTCCAATAATAAGCCGTATTACTATTCCACCGCTTTCTTCTTCATCGTGTTCATGGCAACAGCAACCACAGCATTCTTCTTCATGCTCGTGTTCGTGCTTTTTCATCTCTATTCTCCCCTGATTTTGATTAATTTATGTTTTATAATTGAGCAATCATTCAACTATATGATAAAGAATATCCCACCCGACGTGTTGCGAAAAACGGGTGTTATTATTCTCTGATATGGTCGAAGCCTATATCAAGTATTTTTTCAACATGGTCATCTGCGAGTGAATAATACACCACCTGACCTTCTCTGCGAAACTTGACCAGATTCGCAAGTCTCAATGCTTTAAGCTGATGTGACACTGCGGACTTTGTTATTCCGAGAAGAGCGGCTATATCACACACACACATTTCGTGAAGTCGAAGAGCGTGGAGTATCTGAACTCGTGTACCGTCACCGAACATCTTAAAAAGCGAAGCAAGAGATATATATTCGTCCTTATCCAACAGCTTTTCTCTTGTTTCACGGACGGTATCTTCATGAATTATTTCACATCCGCATTTTACGTCGTTTTCCATCATGCTGTGTCCTCCTTTACTATATAGTTGAATGATTGCTCAACTGTATTATAACACAAACGCTGTATTTTTGTCAAGCGTTTTCAGAAAAAGTATTTACTTTGTGCAATGTTTATGATATCATTTGAAAAATTAATCTTCACAGGAGGCAAAACGATGAAGAAAAAGGTAAGAGTAGGAGTTATCGGTGTAGGCAGAGGCGAAAGCGTAATGAACTACTGCAAGGCAGCCGAAAACGCTGAGCTTGTTGCTATCTGCGACAAATGGGAAGAGGGACTTAACGTAAGCCGTGAAAAATTCGGAGAAGAAAATATAGGCTACTACACCGACTATGACAAGTTCCTTGAGCATGACATGGACGTTGTTATGCTTGCGAACTATGCTAATCAGCACGCACCGTTTGCAATTAAGGCAATGAACAAAGGACTGAACGTAATATCCGAGGTTCTTCCCTGCCAGACGATGAAAGAAGCAGTAGAGCTTATCGAAGCTGTTGAAAGAACCGGAAAGATATACTGCTATGCCGAAAACTATTGCTATATGCCGGCTCCCCGTGAAATGAAGCGTCTGTATAGAGATGGAGTTGTCGGTGAAATAGAATACGCTGAGGGCGAATATGTACACAACTGCGAACCAATTTGGACTGATATCACCTACGGAGACAAGAATCACTGGCGTAACATGATGTACTCCACATACTACTGCACACACTCCCTTGGTCCGATAATTCACATAAGCAGTCTGCGTCCCGTCAAGGTAAGTGGCTTCGAGCTTCCTTTCCGTGAACAAAACGTAAGAATGGGTCTGCGTGGAAGTATTCTCGGAATTGAAATGGTAACTCTCGAAAACGGAGCTCTGGTAAAATCAATTCACGGAGACATTCAGCGTAATAACATTTCCTATGAATTCTACGGCAAGAAAGGCAGAATGGAAAGTGCAAGAGAAGCCGCAGCTGAGGGAGATATAAGAAAGCTCTATCTCGAATACAGCGACAACGCAGGTGAATATTCCGATGACAAGACGCACAGAGAGGTATATAATCCTCGTGACGAAATGAGCGACAAGGCAGATCCGTTCGGTCATGGCGGTTCTGACTACTACACAATATGGAATGCCATTGAAAAAATCGCAGGAAATCCTGATGCCGACACTATTGACGTTTACGAAGCTCTAGATATGTTCCTACCCGGAATGTTCGCTTATCGTTCAATCCTGAATGGCGGTATTCCCGTTGATGTTCCGAATCTCCGTGACCCTGCCGAACGTGACAAATGGAGAAACGACACAGCCTGTACCGACCCTGAAATTGCAGGAAATATGCTTCTTCCGTTCATGAAGGATGAAAATCTCGATATTCCCGATGAATCATACGACAAAATCAAGGCAGAATGGCTGAAGAATCACACTGAGAAATAAAACAAACAAAAAGCACCCCGATACTTTTTCCAGTAACGGAGTGCTTTATTTTTTACTTTTTCTGTCCGTAGTAAGCACCGGGACCATGTTTACGATCAAAATGCTTACGGAGAAGTTCAGGCTGAATATCTTCTATACCACCATAGATAGTCTTGGAAAGCATCTCGGTATTGAATGCCATTTCAGCAACATATTCGAGAGTTACCGCACAATCCACGGAAGCCATAGGAGTCTTACCCCATGTAAACGGAGCGTGAGAGTATACAAGCACAGCAGGAACTCTTGCCGGGTCGATATGATTCTTTTCAAATGTCTCTGCAATCACACGACCTGTTTCAAGCTCATATTCACCCGCAATTTCTTCGGGAGTCATACGTCTTGTGCAAGGAATACGTCCATCAAAATAGTCTGCATGGGTGGTACCGTAGCAAGCGATATCACGTCCGCTCTGTGCGAATACTGTTGCCCACTTGGAGTGAGTATGTGTCACACCACCGAGGGTAGGAAATCTTCTGTAAAGCTCGAGGTGTGTAGGTGTATCGGATGAGGGATTAAGCTCGCCTTCTACTACCTTGCCTGTATAAAGGTCAACTACGGGCAGCATTTCGGGAGTGAGCTTTTCATATTCAACACCCGACGGCTTGATTACAACGAGTGACTTTTCACGGTCGATACCCGATACGTTGCCCCATGTAAATATTGCAAGATTTCTATGATACAGCTCCATGCACGCATCATATACGTCTTTTTTCAGTTGTTCCAGCATGATTTATCTCTTTGCAAGTCTGATTACGTTCCAGGAAGCTGCGGGGAGAACGATCTTGTTGTCGATGAGTTCGGGTTTTACATCGTGAGGAACTACGTTGAAGGGGTTAGCTTCTGTGTTCTCTGCCTTAACATCATCGTGGTGGAGAACGCTGTGAGATACAACTTCGTATCCTTCGAAGGAACGGAAGTCGCATTCAAGCTCTGCACCTTCTTCAAGGTCACGGTTTACAGCGAATACTGTGACTGTTTCGTCATCACCGAGAACTGCGGCAGCATCAACAACAGGAACGCTGGAGTAGTGTCTTGTGTCGAACTTTTCGCAGGTGATCTGAGGAAGAAGGCTCTTACCTCTACCGTACTTGCTAGCCTGCATAAGAGGATAGTAAATTGTCTGAGCCCATGCACCGCCGCCTGCTGTTGTCATAATAGGAGCGATTACGTTTACGAGCTGAGCCATACAAGCAACCTTAACGGTATCAGCATTCTTAAGAATTGTAATGAGCATAAGACCTACGAGAAGAGCATCTTCGAAGTTGTATTCGTCTTCGAGAAGCGGGAGTGCCTGACCCCACGGATCTTCACGATATACCTTTGCGTCCTTAGCTCCGGAGTGATACCATACGTTCCACTCGTCAAGGGAGAGGTGTACGTTGTGACGGGAGTGCTTCTTACCCTTCATACCACGGGAGATAGCAGCAACTGTCTTGATGAAGTCGTCGAGGTCCATTGTGCTTGCAAGGAAGTCGGGAGTATCATTGTGGGGGTTGCCGTAGTATCTGTGGAGAGAGAGGTAGTCGATGTTGTCATATGCTTCTTCGAGAACTGTCCATTCCCAGCTACCGAATGTTGGCATACCGGAGGAAGAAGAACCGCAAGCTACGAGTTCGATAGAGGGGTCAGTCCACTTCATGAGCTTTGCTGCTTCGTTTGCAAGACGTGCATATTCGTAAGCTGTCTTTGCACCCATCTGCCAGCCGCCGTCCATTTCGTTACCAAGGCACCAGAGCTTGATTCCGAGAGGATCTGTTGCACCGTTCTTGATTCTGAGATCGGAGTAGTATGTACCGCTCTTGTGGTTAGCGTATTCAACTACGTTTCTTGCATCCATAGGGTCACGTGTACCGAGGTTAACAGCATACATAACTTCTGTGTTAGCCTTCTTTGCCCAATCGCAGAACTCGTGGAGACCGAATGCGTTTGTTTCGGTTGTCTTCCATGCGAGGTCAAGTCTTGTAGGACGGCTTTCCTTGGGACCGATGGAATCTTCCCACTTGAAGCCGGATACAAAGTTACCACCGGGATAACGTGTTACGGGAACATCGAGCTGCTTAACGAGGTCGATAACGTCACGTCTGAAACCGTTTTCATCAGCAGTGGGATGACCGGGTTCGTAGATACCTGTGTAAACAGCACGTCCGAGGTGTTCGATAAATGAACCGTAGATTCTCTTGTCGATCTGGGATACTACATAGTCCTTATCGAGTATGAGCTTTGCTTTTTTCATATTGATTTACTCCTTTTTGCTTTTTTGCCGATTTGCTTTTATTCGCCTTGATTTTATCATCAAACTGAGCTTATGTCAATGCCTTTTAATCATTTAATCACGTTATTTTTCAGATTATTTTTGTTTTTTCATTCCGCATTGATTAAAATGAATTATTTTCTTGATTTTTTTAATCAAATTTCGGCTGCCTACTTGATTTTTTCTTCACGGCATGGTAAAATCCTTTTTGAATAACAGATATCAAGGAGAGTTTCAATGGTCACATTGAGCGATATATCAAAGCAGCTGGGTGTTTCGGTTGCAACTGTTTCAAACGCACTCACCGGCAAAGGAAGAATGCGTGATGAACTGAGACAGGAAATCATAGCCGCTGCCAGCAATATGGGCTATTCTCCGCTCGGCTTATCAAGGATACCCTCTACAGAAAATATCATTGTCATAGCAGAAGACATTTCGGTTTCCTTCTGTGCCGATATCGTAGGTGGAGTTTTCTCATACACCCTCGGTACTGACAAGTCATTCTCTGTATACAGCCTGCGGACGATTGGCAGAAACATCTCTCTCCCGGATGAGGAGACAACAAAAAAGGAGATAAATAAGCTCCTTTCTACATTAAAGAACCGCAATATAACAGGTATTATCTTCATCGCAGACACACCTCGACATTTTGACGATCTGTTTGAGAAGCTCTCCTGTCCGATAGTTTATGTATACTGTCAGAACTCCGGAGTTGCTCCTGCGATAAACTACAACGACAGACAGGGTGCAAGGCTCGCTACCTCCACTCTCATTTCTCACGGTGCTAAAAAAATCGCCATGTTCAGCGGACTTCTCGATTCAATACCGATGAGCAACCGTATGTTTGGATATCAGCTTGCACTCAGTGATGCTAAAATACCGTTTGACCCCTCCCTCCTTTTCATCGGAGACTGGAGCATAGAAAGCGGATATAAGCTGGCAAACGAAATGATTAACAGCGGTAAAATTCCCGATGCAATTTTTTCACAGAATGATGAAATGGCAGCAGGTATATGTCAAGCATTCGCACAGCACGGTATAAGCATTCCCGACGAAGTCGAAATAATCGGCTTTGACGATAAGGAGCTTGCAGAATACACATTCCCTCCGCTTTCCACCGTCCGTCCTCCTCTCCAGAAGCTCGGATTTGAAGCGGCAAAAATGATACTTGAGCTTCAGAACTCACAGTCGCAGTCCCCGAAATACGATAAAAACAACATGAACATCTACCTTCCGTGTGAGCTTATCGAAAGAGGAACCACACGCAAGGCTACCACTGAAACTATATAATTAGGAGATATAAAATGAAAACACTTTATTTCATCACAGGAAGCCAGGATCTCTACGGTGAAGAGACCCTTAAAAT
>CAYTLG010000056.1:0-10744 GCA_964438725.1 uncultured Ruminococcus sp.
TCCATTCTATCCTCAAGTCCCATTCCGAGGAGGGCTATTCTTTCACGGAACAGCTTTTTGTCCGCAGCTTTAACATGACTGAGCCAGCTTCCACGACCTGCGGCAAGTGCGAGATTTTCCTCAACGGTCATTCCGGGAGCTGTTCCACGCATTGGATCCTGAAAAAGTCTGCCGATGATACGTGAGCGTTTATGTTCCTGCATAAGTGTCATATCACGTCCATCAAGAGTAATACTACCGCTGTCTGTGATAAAGCTGCCTGCAATAGCACCGAATAATGTGGATTTCCCCGCACCGTTTGCACCGATTATAGTTACAAAATCTCCCTCATTTGCATGAAACGAAAGTGAGTCGAGGGCTTTTTTTGCATCCGTCGTGCCGGGATTAAATACTTTTGTAATATTTTTAATGTCAAGCATCCTTGCGACCTCCGTTTCTGTTATGAATAAAACGACGTTTGAAAAGCGGCATCTGCTCTTTTAGATACGGTATTGATATTGCAGCAATAACTACAACAGCGGACACAAACTTCAGCATGAACGCAGGCATATCAAATCTAAGAGCAACCGTGTAAACAAGTCTAAATACAAACGCACCTAGAACCATGCCGAATATACGAAGCGGCATCTTCTTTTTACCAAGGAATACACCACCGATAAGAAGTGAAGCAAGAGCGATAGTCACCATACCAGAACCTGTGTCAATATTAACCGACTTTTGCAGACTTGCAAGCAGACAACCTGAAAGAGCTGTAAATGAGTTTGCAACACAAAGTCCGATAGTAGTAGTAACGGCAGGATTTATTGATGATGAGCGAACCATGTCGGGATTGTTACCTGTCGCACGAATCGCAAGACCGATTCTTGTTCTGAGGAACATTCCGAGAAGTACCGAAACAAGAACAACTGCGATAACAGCCACTATGAGCTTGTACTGTCCCTCAATCGGAGTATCTTCAAGAAGTGTACGCATTTTTGTAAACACTGTCTCGACCTTGTTCATGTTGAGTATCGACGAGTTTCCCATAACCGCTATATTTACGGAATATAGTGCTGTATTCACTATAATTCCTGCGAGAAGGCTGTTTATACCCATTTTTGTCTGTAAAAAAGCCACTACAAATCCCGAAGCTATACCTGCAAGCATAGCAGCAACGAGCGAAAGATATGGATGACCTGCAATAGCCACAGCAGCACCGACCGCAGCTCCTAAAGTAAAACAGCCATCGGTGGAAAGATCACACACATTCAGCATTGAATAGCTGAGGAACAAAGCTAAAACAGTTATCGCACTAACAAGTCCAAGCTCAAGTGCGGTCTGAGTAAGATTAAGTACCGTTGTCATTATATAATCCCTTTACAATCTTCATCCAATATCATCGAAGCTCTCGGCAGTTACTATCGGCTGTACCTTTGTGCAGTACGGAGAGATAAGACCTGAAATTGTGTCATAATCATATCCAAGCTCAGAACATATTTCTGTGTTTACAGTAGCTGTACCGTTATCAAAGGTAAGTACAGGAGTTGTCGCAGGGTCTCTGTCGTTCAGAACTATATCAGCTATCATATCGGCAGTGCATACACCGAGGTTAGCATAGTCAACGCCATATCCCATGAATGCTCCGTTAAGTGCAAATGAATCCGCACCTGTATAATGAGCTACTCCTGCCTGCGAGAAAGTTTCATATATCGAAAGCTCGGCCTTCATTATTGTGTTGTCAGTAGGAGTGAACACAGCGTCAACTCCATCTGCACAAAGAGCCTGAGCCGCAAGTGTAACCTCATCAACAGTAGTACCTGTGCGTTCAACAAATTCGATTCCCTTGCCGTTGAGATATTCTTTAGCTGCTGTAATCGGGCTTGCTGATGAATCCTGTCCGACATCGTAAAGCAAACCGACCTTCTTAGTATCGGGCTGTACCGCAAAAATCAGATTCATAATTGCATTAGTGTCAAGGTAGTCCGATGTACCTGTGATATTACTTCCGGGAGACTCAAGAGATTCAACAATTCCCACAGAAACAGGGTCAGAAACTGCCGCAAACACGACGGGAATACCGTTATCTTCAGTAGCTGACTGCATAGCCATCGCTACCGGAGTTGCAACACCGACCATGAGGTCAACATCGTCTGCGATAAAGTTGGATATTATCTGGTTCATGAGGTTTGCATCGGCATTACAGTTGTCATATGAAATTTCAAATTCAACACCCTGCTCTGCTCCGATTTCTTCAAGTCTGTCTTTGATATTGTCAACTATCTGATTGAGAGAAGCGTCATCCACATAGTTGCAAATTCCGATGGTATACTTATTTCCGTTGTCCTCATCAGTTGTGGAGCAAGAAGCGAAAGCTGTCATTGTCATTAAAGCGGCGAGTGCCATAGCGATAGTTTTTTTCATTTTTGTTACATCCTTTCTGTTCATCTGAAAAATTGATTTTCGGCTGCTGGCTGCTGAGAGAGAGGAAACAAAAAACTCCCGTCTCAACAATTCCATGAACTGCTGGGACAGGAGTAAAAATTCCTGTGGTGCCACCCGGCTTGATGTAAATTAACATCCACTCACAGCGTACTTGAAAATACGCCGACTTTTTATCACGGAGAGTCCTACTCCGTCTCACATACTCCGCATATGCAAAAGCAAACACGTTTCCGCTCACCCTCAGAAGCCCATTCGGTCACAGCCTTATCTGTCGCAATCCCACCGCAAGCGACTCTCTGTAAGACAGAATCTCTAACCTACTTACTCTTCATCATCGGTTTACTGAATTATAGCACAGCTGTATTTTTTTGTCAAGACCTGATTTCAAAGTTTTACTAAAAAATCAATCGAAAACAGGAATTGTAAACTCTTCACCTGCGGTAGCTGTTGCAGGGAATACTATGTCATCGCCCACCCATTCAACAGGCTGAATCCATACCTTACGTCCGCCCCAGCTTGAGCCGGATACAACATTTGCGTGGTATACAACCCACATTTTATCCTCAGCGTCAGTAGTAAATGAGCAATGACCGGGACCAAATGTCTTGTCGGTCTTTTCGAATACGGGAGCATCTGTATTTTTTACCCAGTTTGCAGGGTCAAGAATGTCACCCTTTCCTGAGAATGTGAGCTTACCGAGGCAGTAGAAATCACTCCAGCTTCCGCTTGCCGAATAGATAACATGAACAGTGTCATTCTTTACGAGAGCGACAGGGCCCTCATTGATAGCAGGAGAACCGCCGAGCTTTTCCCATTCCATTTCAGGGCATGAGAGCATAACTCTTTCGGAATCTATTGTGTGCGGGTCTGACATATGAGCGATGTAGATGTTCTGAGCAACATTTACGTCTCCTTCCCAACCCGACCAGATGAAATAGCATTCACCCTTGTACTGGAGGACAGTTCCGTCGATAGCCCACTTGTCGGTCTTGTCGGTGATTTTGCCGAGCATTTCATACTTATCAGTAGCCTTGTCTCCGAGACAGCCGAGTACATACATTCTGTGATTGTAGTTATCACCATCGTCTGCCGCAACATAGATATACCATCTGCCGTTTATCTTGTGAAGCTCAGGAGCCCAGTATTCTGCCGAATATTCGCAGCCCTTGGGAGCAGTATAAACCTTTACTCCACCCTCAGTTGTGATTTTATCGGGTGCTTCTATCTTGTTTACGCAAACTCCGTCACCACCTGAATAGCAGTAGTAATAATCGTCTCCGTCACGGATAACCCACGGGTCTGCACCATGCTCACACACGGGATTTGTGAAAGTTCTTCTGATGATAGCCATTTTCTTCTCCTTATCAAATATTAGGATTTTATGTTATATTAACTATTCCTTCAATTAAAGAATAGCGTCAAGTTCATCAATTGTTTCGTCGAATACCTTCATAGCGTTTTCAACTACTTCGGGAGATGTGAGGTCGATTCCTGCAATCTTAAGCTCGTTAAGCGGATAATCCGAACCACCGCTTGAAAGGAACTTGAGGTAGTTGGAAGAATCACCTGTTTCGAGGATGTTTGAAGCAATAGCAACAGCTGATGAGAATCCGGTAGCATACTGATAAACATAATATGCACGGTAGAAGTGAGGAATATATGCCCATTCATACTTGAGAGTGTCGCAGAATTCAGCTTCGGGATAGTACTGACAAACAAGGTCTGTATAAACTTCATTCAGGCACTCAGCGGTGATGGGAGTACCCTCTGCTTCGAGAACGTGTGCCTTATGCTCAAATTCAGCAAAGAGAGTCTGACGGAAAATAGTAGTACGGAAGCCTTCAAGGAAGTGGTTGAGGATATAAGCTCTGCGTTTTGTATCTGTTTCAGTCTTGAGGAGATACTTTGTAAGAAGAACTTCGTTACAGGTAGAGGCAACTTCAGCAACAAGGAGCTTGTAATCACTTGTAGCATAATCCTGAGCTTCAGCGGAAAGATATGAGTGCATAGCATGACCCAGCTCATGAGCAAGAGTGAATGCATCGTCAAGGCTGTCGGTATAGTTGAGCTTTATAAAGGGGTGAACACCGTACATACCTGCGGAGAATGCACCTGATTCCTTACCGGGAGTTTCGTATACGTCAATCCAGTTTTCCTTGATTGCACGACGTATAACGTCCTGATATTCCTTTCCGAGAGGTGCAACTGCTTCAATAACAAGCTCACACGCTTTTTCGTAAGGCATGGGATATTCAACATCGGCTACCATAGGAGTATAAATATCATATACATCGAGCTTTTCAAGACCGAGAGCCTTCTTTCTGAGCTTGAGGTACTTGCTCATAGAAGGAATGGATGCATGAACCGCTTCAACAAGAGCATCGTATACAGATTCAGGTACATTTGATCCTGCAAGAGATGCCGCACGAGCTGACGAGAAGCCACGAATCTGTGCAAATACATTGTCCTGCTTTACATTACCGCTGTAAAGGCAAGCAATTGTGTTGATGTACTGACCGTATGTGCCGAACATAGCTTCAAATGCGTTTTCACGGAGAGTTCTGTCTGAAGATTCACGCATAACAGTGAAGTTACCGCTTGTAAGTTCGTGTTCGTTTCCGTCCTTATCCTTAATGGTGGGAATCTGCATTTCTACATCAGTAAACATACCGTATGTATCAGAGGGTGTACCTGTTATCTTACCCATCATTGCAAGAATACCCTCACTCTTTTCGTCAAGAACATGGTCACGAAGTCTTACAGAGTCCTCGATAATGTGAGTGTACTTTTTAAGGCAATCGCTTGTCATGTACTGGGCAAGCTTTTCAGCAGGAATTTCCATAAGCTCCGGTTCAAAGAAAGCAGTAGCAGAACCAGCCTTAACGGAAAGCATATTTACTCTGTCGCACATTACCTGAGCAGCAGCGTCACCACCGTCAATGGTTTTTGAGAAAAATGCATAGTTTCCAACAGGCTCAAACTTCTGATAGAATCCGAAAAGTGTGTCGTAAGCATTAGCAAGTGATTCTGCACTTTCGCCGAGAGTACCCTTTAATGCGGTAAGCGTAGGGATGTCAGCCTCAACATCATTATAAGCCTTTTCCCAATCTTCCTTTGTCTTGAAAATATGGGTAAAGTCCCACTTAAGTTCAGCGGGGATTTCGTTTCTGTTTTTCATTTTATATCACCTTTCTTTATTTTTTGAATCTTCTGCCTGTCTCACGTAAGAATCTGTCACAGTTTGATACCCAGTCGGTCTGAATAATATCAAATCTGTCCGCACACCAACCCCAGCCTCTCTCAGGGTCACCTGCCATTGCAACATCATCCGAGTGATGAGCAGCGAGTACAGCCTTGTAGTAATAAACAATAGTATTTACCCAGCACAGCTTACCGTCAGCTCTGAGCTTTGAGCGATATTCTTCGGAGGCTGTTTCATCGTCTTCACTTGTAAAAATAAGCTCCGTTCCGATGTAATTGATATCCATGCTCTTGAGCATTTCGTGACAGCCGTTGTCTTTTGAGATAATCGGCAGGAACTGAATGTCGGGAGCATATTTTTCAATAACCGCAAGCTGTTCCTTTTTGGGAGCACACTTGAGAATTATCTGGTCTTTCATGTCGTGACGCTTTACCGTCTCGATTATCTCAGCGGGATTATCGCCGAACTTATCAATATTTATGAAGCAGCGTCCCTTGAGATGTTCGAGAAGCTCATCCAGTGTGTTAAGACCTATCTCTGTTTCAGCACCGTCATAATTGCAGAGCTTGAGTTGTTTTATCTCAGCTGCCGTCATTTTTCTGATGTCGATGTTCTTGTTAATCTGTCTCATTTCCATACCGGGATGGAATATAAACAGTTCTCCGTCGGCACTTTTTGTAACGTCAGTCTCAATCATGTCCGCACCCTCACGAATAGCGATATCGTAAGCGAGCAGATTGTTGCATGGGATGTTTCCACCCCAGATTCCACGGTGAGCACAAAGAATAACTCTTTCGGAAGCCGTTTCTCTTATGTCGAATTTCATTTTGTCAACCTCTCTTTATTACAGATTTGATTTCATTTATCGTAACAATTTTGAAAAGCATAACAAGTACAGCATAAAGAAGTGCGGCAAGAACTATCGCAACAAGTCCGCCCATCTTTACACCGAGCATACCGGATATAGGTGAATATATAATGTACGCAAACACACCCATTATAAGTGAAGCCACTGCAATTTTAGCTGTGTTTTTGAATATAGCACCGCATCCGACAAGATATTCTTTGAGGAATGTAATATTCATTGCAATCATAACGACATAACAAACGCAGGTAGCAATAGGAGCACCCATGATGTTGATGTCTTCAAATCCAACAAGGAATGCATTAAGTCCGCACTTTATCACACCTCCAACGCAAAGGCTGATAAGAGGCTTGTTTACCTGACCGAATGACTGAAGTACAGATCCGCTTATGGAAACCACAGCATAAAGAATTACCGCAATTCCAAATACTGCAAGAAGTGGTGCTCCGGCATCAGCTTCCTCAGGGGTTCTTGAGTAAATGATGTGCATTATCGGATTGGAAAGTATAGCTATACCAACACCGGCAGGGAACGCAAGCATCATTGCGTATTTAAAGCAGTTTGTGAGGTTTTTTGCAACTCCGTCCTTATCCTTTGCTGTGTATGCCGCAGTAAGAATAGGAAGAATGCTTACGGAGAACGGAACGATGAACGCAGACGGGAAGTTAAATATCTTCTTGGCATTTCCGAAAACACCGTACAGCCAGTTTGCTCTTTCATATGTATAGCCGAGTCCGTCCTGAAGCACACGCATGATTACAGTTGTGTCGATAAGGTTTACAAGGCTCATAACAGATGCACCGAGAGATACGGGAATAGCAATTCTGAAAAGCTCCTTGATTATAGCTTTATCGTCTCGAACAGGCATTGAAGTCTCAGCTTTGTCCTTTGTAAACTTTCTCTTGCTTATAAGCAGATATGCTACCGCAAACACAGCTCCGAGAGATACACCCATTATAGCACCTGCTGCACCGCCGACATACTCAAGCTCAGTTCTGAGAAGAACATAAGCAAGTCCGCAGCCGAGGAAGAGCTTTGCAAATGCTTCGATTACCTGCGAAACTGCAGTATGTATCATTATAGAGTGCCCCTGGAAATATCCTCTGAGAGCAGACATAACAAACGAACAGAATGCAGTAACGGCAAGAACTCTAATCGAAAGTCCTGAGTTCGGGCTTTTTATAATGGCAGCAAACGCATCCGCCCCGAAGAACATTACCGCCGCAATTACAGCACCGATAATCGTGAATATCTTCAGAGAAACCTTATAGATACGCTCCGCCTCATCCGTATTTCCACGAACGAGTGTCTCACTTATCATTCTTGATACCGCGACGGGCAGACCTGCTGAGGCAAGAACGGCAAGCATATTGTAAATATCGTAAGCGGCGTAGAAATAACCCATACCCTCACCGCCGAGCATATTCGATATCGGAATGGTAAACAGAAGTCCTGCCAGCTTAACAAAAGCGGTGGATATGGTCAGTATGAAAGCACTTTCAAGAAACGACGCTTTTTTGTTTGTGTTTTTCAGTTTCAAAACCTTCTTTTCAATAATTTATATATGTCATTTTATCACATAGCCGCATAAAAGTCAATCATCAGTGTTCAATACATATCTCGGCACTACTTGTGACTTGTCCTTTTTTTACGATTATTTTGTTGTCTATCCTGTCTTTCAGTGCATCAACGTGTGAGATTACAGCAACATCACGCCCTCTCGCCTGTGAAGTCAGGACTTTTAGAGCATTGTCAAGTGAATTTGAGTCAAGTGAACCGAATCCCTCGTCGATAAAAAGCGAATCAATGTGTATGCCACCGGACTCAGCTTCTGTTTCATCAGAAAGTGCAAGAGCCAACGCAAGTGAAGCCATAAACGATTCTCCGCCCGACAAAGTTTTAACATCACGTACCTTTCCGTTCCAGTGATCTTTTATATCAAGCTCAAGTCCCGTCTGTGTTCTGAGTCCGCTTGCCGCACGTCTTTCAAGCTCATATCTGCCGTCACTCATTTCAAGCAGACGTAAATTTGCACGACGTATCATCCTGTCGAAAAGTCGCATCTGCCAGAATGCTTCAAGAGTTATTTTCTCTTTTCCACGAAGTGTACCGTTTGACGTGTCCGATATCTCAGAGTACAGCCTATATACCTTCTCTGCCTTGTCGAACTTTTCCATCTCCGCTTTAAGGATATCCACAGTTTCGGAGTTTTTCTTAAATATGCTCTTTCTGCGTATCAGCTCATCCATTGCAGTTTCGCGTCTTTCTTCAAGACTGTCGTATTCTGATTTTAGTCCTTCATAAAGGTCGGCAATGCTTTCTCCGAGTTGTTCAGTCAGAGTATTTTTCTCCGCAAATACAGCTTCATGGGCAAGTTCTACGTTTTTCAGTTCATTTTCCGCATTTACAGCCTTTTTCTCAAGCATATCCGCATGAATGCTCAGCTCTTCTCTGCTTTTTTCAAGCTCATCCGTTGTGCTATCAGGCAGTTTTCCCTGTATTTCAACAAGCTGTCGCCTTTTCTCATCATAAACTGAAGTAACACGAACAAGCTCTGCTTTTTTTTCGCTGAGATTATCACGCATACGGTCAATCCCTTTTCGTACCTCATCCAGCTTATTCCTATCAGATTCAGCTTTTTCGGATATCTGTTTCAGCTCCGTAATTTTATTTTCAAGCTCAATGGATTTATTACTGTTTTCGTCTATCGCATTATTAAGTCGCTGTTTTGTTATCTCAATGTCCTCTGAAAACAAACTGCTCTCGCTCAGCTCTGTGATTATTTTTTCCAGCTGTGACTTTTGTATTCCAAGCTCACCTGCATATTCCGAAAGCTGTGATTCCGCATCATCACGCTGTTTTTTCATATCGTCAAGCTCATCTTTGCTTACAACATCTTCTTCTATATGAGCAGGTTCAGGATGCACGGTCGAGCCACAAACAGGACATTTTTCACCATCAACAAGCTTTTCCGCAAGTATTCCTGCAATTGAGTCAAAATACTTACGTGACGCATTGTCGTACTTATTGCTTACCGTATCAAACTTTTCACGCACCTTCTTATACCGTCTGTCGCAAAGCTTCACCAACTCGGATACATTATAGTATTCTGATATCTTCTCAGAATAGCTTTCCAGTGCCTTTTTCTCAGCCTGAACCTCTCCGCTCATCGCCATTATCTCTGCCAAATGTGATGTTTTTTCATATGCTTCACGAATGGAACTGTCAAGCTCACTTTCGATGTTTCTGCTGTTCTCAAGCTGTTCTTCCATCTGCTTACTGTCATTTCGGAAGTTTACAACAGTCTTATGGATATTCTCCGCTTCATTTGCAAGTTTTTCAGCTTCGTATACCTTTTCAAGAAGCCCATCTATCTGCTCTATTTTGTCACGTTCATCTTGTGCATCACTTCTGTATTTTTCAGCATTACCGGCTTTTTCACGAGCCTTTTCAAGAGCCGAAACACATTCACCAAATCGCTTTTCAACAGATTCAATCCGTTCTTCAAGCTGTTTGTCCTGCTTAGCCTTGTTCACTTTTTCTGTGATGTCCTTTATTGCCGATGAAATTTCAGCAAGGCTCACGTTAAGCTCATCAACTTCTTTCTTCTCATTCTCAAGCTCAGCTTCAACAGCAGAATAAAACTCGTCACGACGGACAAATCTTACTCCGTTATTTATCATGTCGCTAAGTACATCGTCTTTTGTTTCAATAAGTGATGCATACCTGTCAATACCATCGGCTATCACTGTCATGTCCGATTTTGCACTTGTCGCAAGCTCTTTTGATTTTTCGGAAAACCTTTCAAGAATCCCGGTTCCGAAAATCTGCCTGAGAAGCTGCATTCTCTCCTTAGTATCGGCAAGAAGAAGTTTTCTGAACTCTCCCTGAGCAATCATAACTGTACGCCCAAATCTCTCACGGTCAAGTCCGAGAATACCGCATATAGTAGGTGTAACCTCGTTAGACTTGCTAATCATGCTTCCGTCAGGCATACAAAGATGAGCTTCCGTTGATTTTACAAACGTCTTTTCGCTGTTTCGCTTCAGCTTTTCTTTTCCAAGCTCACGATATATGGTGTATTCCTTTCCTCCGCTCTCAAAGGTCAATTCTACATATGTCATGTCATCGGGCTGTGCGAATTTGCTCCTGAGTGTCACCGGGTCACGAAGTTCTCCGCTGGCTCCACCGTATAAAGCAAAGGTTATCGCATCAAAAATCATGGTTTTTCCCGAACCGGTGTCACCGCATATGAG
>CAYTLG010000057.1:0-10436 GCA_964438725.1 uncultured Ruminococcus sp.
TTTCAAGACCGCCTCGTTATGACCGCTTCGATATCCCTGCGTGTCATTGTACGTATGATATTTTACCACATTGTCGTCATTTTGTCAAGTCAAAAATCAAAAAAACCGATGTCGGCATGAGCTTTTCATCGGTTTTATATGATTTATCTTGATTTATACTTTTCGTATGCGTCTTTGAGTCTTGAAAGTCCGTCCTCAAGTGTAACTCTGGGGCAAGCGATGTTCATTCTGAGGAAAGTTTTTCCGCAGTCACCGTACTGACCGCCCTTTGAAACATACAGACCTGTCTCTTTTCTCATAAAGTCCGCAAACTCGCCTGAATCATCGGTAAACGCACCACAGTTCAACCAGAGGAGATATGTTGCCTCGGATGGTGTAAGCACTATCTCAGGGATTTCGTCTTTCAGGAACTGTGCAACACGTTTCTTATTCTCATATATATATGCACGCACTTCATCAAGCCATTCTCCGCCCTTTTCAAACGCAGTTATAGCGGCAATCTGTGCGAAAGAATTTGCTTCTGCAACCTCGTCTGTATTAAGACCACGGTTTACCTTATGTCTAAGCACAGGATTCGGAGCTACGACAGCTGCGGTCTGGATTCCGGGAATACTGAAAGTCTTTGTGGGAGCTATGCAGGTAACGCTGATATCACGGCAGGTCTCGGAAACAGATGCAAACGGAACATATCCCTTATCGGGGTCGGTGAGGTCGCAGTGTATCTCATCGGACACAACTGTAACGTGATACTTCGCACAAAGCTCTCCGACTTTAGCAAGTGTTTCCTTATCCCATATCTTGCCGACAGGGTTCTGAGGATTACAGAGTATCATGAGCGTTGTCTGAGGGTCTGCCAGCTTTTCTTCGAGATCCTCAAAATCCATAGTATAGTTGAGTCCGTCATATTTCAGCGGTGAGGGATAAATGTTTCTGCCGTTGTTATATATAGAATTGAAGAAAATATTATAGCACGGTGTCTGAACCACAACTTTTTCGGCAGGAGTTGTCAGCTTACGTACAACGGAGGATATCGCAGGAACAACACCTGTACAGAAAATAAGCTCTTCTCTGCTGATTTTTAGTCCGTGACGCTTATCCCACCAGTTGATGTATGCGTCGTACCACTCATCAAGGGCTACGCTATAACCGAAAACTCCATGCTCTACTCTTTTTGCAAGAGCTTCGGTAATTTCGGGAGCAGTTTTGAAATCCATATCGGCAACCCACATGGGAAGCTCGTTTTCAGCTACCGCCCACTTCACAGAATCAGTATTTCTTCGGTTTACCGGAGTATCAAAATCGTATTTCATATTGCACCTCATCTGCAAGTAATAACTGTCTTGGAAGGATCTATCTTGTCCGATTCAAGTATAAGCTCGTCGATGCTGTCAGCAGTAATTCTGCCGCTCTTGGGGTTGAACACGCTGTTTATCTTACTGTTAATATCGGCATCAACGGAGGAATACTCAAAAGCGAGTGTCGTGTTAATGAGTTTACAATTCTTCATTGTCAGGTTTTCGATATAGCAAAGTCCCTGGAGACTCTCGATGGTACAGTTTACAAATGTGAGATTCTTGGTATTCCAACCGAGATACTCACCAACGATGAACGAGTCATACACAACGACGTTTTCGCAGTTCCAGAATGCATCCTTAGAGAGGAGCTTGGAGTTTCTCACTTCAATATTTCTACCGCCATCGAATGAATAGTTACCATACAATGTAAGTCCATCAGCCTTCACGTTGGAGCTGTTCATAGCGAAATAGTCTCCCTTTGCGATAACCGAATCGAGAACCACGCCGTCACAGCTCCAGAATGTCTCCTGTGCATTGGGAATGGACACATTTTTCAGTGTAACGTCCTTGCATCTGCGGAAGTTTTTCGGAGCTTCAATAAGTGAATCTGTAACGGTAATGTTTTCGGTATACCATACACCGGAACGAGCCATTTCAAACCATGAGCAGTTCTCTACCTTGATATTCTTTGAATACCAGAGCGGATATTTCCACTTAAACATACTTCCGTAAAGCTCAATATCACTGCTTTCCTTGAGGGGAGATTCACCCTCATCGAAGATAGTATCAACAATTTTCAGGTCATGTTCATGGAAAAGCGGACGCTCGCCTTTATAGTAACCGCATTTAATTTCTTTCATAAGGTTTCTCCTTTGCTTTGTGCGGATGATTTTTATATGTCTATATTATAAATCATGCTGTCATCAATTGCAAGTAATATTTGTGAATTTATAAAAAACCATGTCGATTTTTAAATAATTACAATATTACCAACAAAAAACGGGCAGCCTCGCATAAAACGAAGTTACCCGTTCGATTTAATCTTTAGCGTAAATTAATACAGCTTTGCACCTGCGGGGATGTGGGGGTCAACCATAAGGAGGTGGAGACTTTCTTCTTCACCCTCGTTATGTACAGCTGAGATAAGCATACCGCAGGATTCAATACCCATCATCGGTCTCGGAGGAAGGTTTGTGATAGCAATGCAGGTCTTTCCTACAAGCTCTTCAGGTTCATAGTAAGCATGGATACCGCTGAGGATTGTACGTTCCTTACCGCTGCCGTCATCGAGAGTGAACTTGAGGAGCTTCTTTGACTTCGGAACAGCTTCACAAGCAAGAACCTTTACCGCACGGAAGTCGGACTTTGAGAAGGTCTCAAAATCAACGAAATCTTCAAAGAGAGGTTCAACCTTTACGTTTGAGAAGTCAATCTTTTCTTCAACTACTTCTTCAACCTTTTCAGCAGGCTTCTTTTCAGCGTTGTTGCCCTTATCGCTGTCGAGAGGCTTCATTGTCGGGAAGAGAAGCACGTCTCTGATTGCAGCAGAGTCTGTAAGGAGCATACAGAGACGGTCGATACCGTAACCGATACCACCTGTGGGAGGCATACCAAGCTCAAGAGCGTTCATGAAGTCTTCGTCTGTACGGTTAGCTTCTTCATCGCCCTGTGCAAGGAGAGCTTCCTGAGCCTTAAATCTTTCTCTCTGGTCAATGGGGTCGTTCAGCTCGGAGTATGCGTTACACATTTCCCAACCGTTCATGAACATCTCGAATCTTTCAACATATTCGGGATTGCTCGGCTTCTTCTTTGTGAGAGGAGAAATTTCGATGGGGTGATCCATTACGAATGTAGGCTGAATGAGGTGTTCTTCAACAAATTCCTCGAAGAAGAGGTTGAGAATATCGCCCTTGAGATGTCTTTCTTCATACTCAACGTGGTGAGCCTTTGCAGCTTCTCTTGCTTCTTCAAGTGTGTGTATCTCGTTAAAGTCAACGCCGGAATACTTCTTAACGGCATCAACCATTGTGATTCTTTCGAATGGCTTGCCGAGATCCATTTCAATACCGTTATAAACGATAGTTGTGCTTCCGAGAACTTCCTGAGCGACATAACGGTAGAGATTTTCTGTGAGATCCATCATTCCGTTGTAGTCGGTATAAGCCTGATAAAGCTCCATAAGAGTAAACTCAGGATTATGACGTGTATCGCAGCCCTCGTTACGGAATACTCTGCCGATTTCGTATACCTTTTCAAGACCACCTACGATAAGTCTCTTGAGGTAAAGTTCAAGGGATATTCTGAGCTTGAAGTCCTCGTCGAGAGCATTGTGGTGAGTTTCAAACGGTCTTGCGGCAGCTCCACCTGCATTGGAAACAAGCATAGGAGTTTCAACTTCCATAAAGCCCTGGCTGTCGAGATAACGTCTGATAGTGCTGATTATCTTTGAACGCTTGATAAATGTATCCTTAACCTCGGGATTCATGATAAGGTCAACGTAACGCTGACGGTATCTGATATCGGTATTTGTCAGACCGTGGAACTTTTCGGGAAGTACCTGAAGGCTCTTGGAAAGGAGAGTTACCTTTTCAGCATGAACGGATATCTCACCTGTCTTTGTTCTGAACACTTTACCGCTGATACCTACGATATCACCGATGTCGAGCTTCTTGAACTTGGCATATTCTTCTTCACCGACAGCATCACGTGCAACATAGCACTGGATAGTTCCATTGAGATCCTGAACATGGCAGAAAGAAGCCTTACCCATGATTCTCTTGGACATCATACGTCCTGCAACGGAAACTTCCTTGTCTTCAAGCTCTTCAAAATTATCTTTGATTTCTGTGCTGTGGTGAGTTACATCATACTTTGTGATGGTAAAGGGGTCTTCGCCTGCTTCAACGAGGTTAGAGAGCTTTTCTCTACGCATTCTGAGAACTTCGTTAAGTTCCTTGTCAGTCATGGGAGCATTTCCCTGATTGTTATTTACATCTGTCATAATATTCTCCGAAAATGAAATTGTTATATTCAGTTAGCCTTTGTACGTTCAACCTTGAGTATCTTGAATTTCAGTTCACCATCGGGAGTAGCGGAAACAAATTCGTCTCCTGCTCTCTTACCCATCATAGCAGCACCGATAGGGCTTCTGTCGGAAATCTTTCCCTTCATAGGGTCAGATTCGTTTGTACCTACGATGGAGTATTCTATTTCTTCTTCCATGTCGTAGTCATATACAACTACTGTGGAGCCGAGGTTTACAACGTCTGCCTTGAGTTCGCTTTCATCAATGATCTGTGCATTCTTGATGAGTTCTTCAAGCTCTGCGATTCTTGCCGCTACCTGACCCTGCTCATCCTTAGCTGCGTCAAGCTCACTGTTTTCGGAAAAGTCTCCGAGTGAACGTGCGTATGCAAGATTTTTCTTTATTTCTTCGGTCTTTTCGCCTTTAAGATATGTCAGTTCATCGACCAGTACCTTATAGCCATCGGGAGTGTATTTTGTGGTCTGCTTGTTTTCCATTGTGAGTATTGCCTTTCTTTATGCTTAATTGTTATTGTTTAACGCATTTGCTGCCGCTGTGAGCTGATTGTCCTCTTCATCTGTTACTTTATAGACATTCTTACCTATGAGAGACTCATCAAGCTCTACTTCAACGTCAGGGATTATTCCGACTCCATGATAATTATCGGAGAATGGAGGATTATACATACGGTATGTCACTGAGACAGCACCGCTATTACCTGAAAGAGGAATAGTTGTCTGCATACATCCCTTACCGTATGTGGTAGTTCCGACGATAATCGCCTTTTCATAGTCACGTACAGCTGATGTGAAAAGCTCTGCTGCACTGGCTGTACTGCCGTTTACGAGAACCGCAAGGGGTATATCAAGCTCTGTGGCTTCGGAATAGTATGCTTTTACTTCATTTCCGTCGGCATCGAATATTCTTACGATAGGACCATCGGGAAGAATGTAGTCAAGTGTAGTAACAATAGATGAAAGCTCACCGCCGGGATTATATCTGAGGTCAATAATGAGCTTTTCACAGCCCTTGGACTGAAGATCCTCTACTGCCGCTACAAACTGAACGGGTGTATTTCCGTCAAACTCGGATATTTTGATAACACCTATGCTGTCATCAAGTGCATACACATGATAAAGCACGGACTGAGCATCAACGATACGTCTTTCTATATCAAAATCTATTACTTCGGATAAGTCATCGCCTCTATATACTGTAAACACAGCATGAGAACCAACAACACCACGGAGCTGATTTATAGCGGGGTTATAACCTATCTCGCTGACTGCTTCTTTGTTTTCGCCTACATAAACAATAAGGTCACCGGGCTGAACTCCTGCTTCAAGTGCGGGTGAATTATCAACAACACTTATGACCTCAATACACTTATAGTCGGCATTGTATATTACGGTAACTCCGATACCTGCAACTTCACCTTCGAGATCACTTACGAATGATTCAAAAGCCTCGGCGTTGTAGTATGCACCGTATCTGTCACCTGTACCTGCGATATAACCCGCAAGCATACCGTCTATAAGAGCATCGTCATCAAGCTCATCTATATAGTAATTACGGAATATGCTGTCAACCTCGGAAATTTTTGCAACGGCTTTCTGTAAAAATTCAGATGAAGCAGCCATTGTTTCGTCGTTTGTAGTGACGCTCATTCCTGAGTTTGCTCTTACTGTATTTACCGTGCTTATGACCTTATCGAAGTACTTGTCCTCAAATCGGTTATACAGCCCGATGTAGGTAGCCTGAAATGTTATCACTGAGCAAAGAAGCACAGAGGCAATGCAAGCTCCTACCGATATTTTTTTACGCATTATTAATTTGACCTTTCCGTCGCACAAAACTGCACGACTCTGGTATATTATATGAGGTTTGAATCAAAAATTCTGCCGCAATATGTCGCACACAGATATTTTTCGGCTTACGGGAATACAAGATAGTTTCTCGGATTGACCGTAGTACCGTTTTCACGAACCTCAAAGTGCAGGTGATATCCTGACGTATTTCCGGTAAGACCTACGTGACCGATTATCTGACCTGCCGAAACTGTCTGTCCCTCTGAAACAAGTCTGTCAGCCATATGTGCATAGAGGGTCGAAATTCCGCCGCCGTGGTCTATGAGGACATAGTTACCATAGCTCCAGTGTTTTTCACTCTTGAGTACAGTTCCGCCGTTTGCCGCAAATACGTCTGTTCCATTCGCACAGGCAATGTCTATACCGAGGTGGTAGTCCTGAACACCCCAAAGGTCACGCCATCCTTGCTCTGACGATACGTAATAATACGCATTTGCATCGAGAGGCCAGCCCACATCACCGCCGATATACACAGACTGACTCTTTCTCTGAAGTTCAGCAAGGTATTCTTCAAGCTGTCTGTTAAGCTCATCCTCAAGTGCTTTGTTATAGTTGTATGTCTCAAGCCAATCGGCTTCATTTGACTCAAGATTTGCCATATAGTTGAGCTTTTCATCGTAAGCAATCTGATTTTCACGAATAGCATCTTCAAAATCGCTTACTCTGAGCTGTTGAGTTGCTTTCTGCTCATCAAGTACAGCCTTATCTGCCTCAAGTGCCTCTCTTGTGGTCGTGAGGTCATCTATAACATCAGCGTCAAAATCAAATATCGCATTTACATAATCGAGCTTTGTCAAAAAATCAAGCAGGCTCTCCGAACCGAGTATTATCTCGATATAGTCGGAGTTATCATCCATATAAACGTCTACCATTCTCTGGAGAAATGCTTCTTCCTGATTTTCGATACGCTCAATTTTATCTTCAATATCCGCTGTTTTCAGCTCGATAGATTTATTAAGCTGATCTATCTGACCTTCCGCAAGGGACTTCATCTGGTTATTATAGTCTATTACGCTGTCAAGCTCTGTTATGCTCTGCCATGTACTTGATTTACTGCTTTGTATGCTTGAGAGCTGATTTAGTGCCTGGTCTTTTTTTCTTTGAATGTCGGCTATCTGATCCTCGTAGGACTGCACTGTTGCATCGGTAAGTCCATTGTCCGCAAAAACTGTCTGAGCAGGATTGCATATTCCGACAACAGCACTACCGACGAGAGCCGCCGACATGATCTTCAGCTTTAATTTCTTCATTTTATTGTTTCCTTAGTTTGATTCAAATGCTTACTGCTTGAGATACTTGCTGAGTGAGAGACAAGAACCGATTATACCTGTTACAACACCGAGAGCGATGAATCCCCAGAGAACGATACTGCTGATATCTGAGAACTGCATTATTGTTATCATCTGGAGGTCTGTCATTACAAGTGTCTCAATATAGGAGTAAATGTACCACTCGATAAAATACGCACAAACGGATGCAAAAAGACCGATTATGACACCCTCAAACACAAACGGAATTGAAATAAACCAGCCTGTCGCACCGACATAACGCATGATGCTTATCTCATTTCGTCTGGAGAACACTGAGAGCTTTATCGTATTTATAATGATAAATATACTTACAACCGCAAGGATAATGAGGAACCACACAAACACGAGCATGATACCGCTCTTGAAATTTTCAAGTGTTGTAGCAAGCTCAAATCTATTGTTTACCTTTGTGATACCGTCTATCTGTCTGAGCTGGTAGTCAAGCTCCGATACTTTATCGTTGTCTATATAGGTTATATCGTATCTGTCGGGGAGGGGGTTCACTTCATCTGCTACGTCTGCGTACACGTCATACTTCGTTTTCATGTACTCAAGACCCTCTTCTTTAGTGACACGCTCTATTTTTTCGATATTATCGAGCTTTCCTATTTTGTTGCCTATCTCGACTATCTTTTCTTCGGTAGCTTCTGTATCGCAGAAAACTACTATTTCTTTAAGCACGCCGAACTGGTCGAGGTTTACATTTATCGTTTCAACAAGAAGTGTGAATCCGCCTATAACTACAAGGCAGCTCATAAGGACTGCTACGGAGGCAAAGGTCATAACACCGTTACGCCAGAGACCCGAAAGTGCCTGACCTATGAAATAGAAGATATTATACCGTCTCATCGAACATACCTCCCACTCTGTCTTCAACGATAAGTCCGTCCTGAAGCATTACGACACGCTGCTTGTAATAGTCTACAAGGTTTTTCTCGTGTGTAACTACGATAACGGTCTTTCCGAGCTTATTTATCTTAACGAGAAGAGACATTATTTCAAGAGACATTTTCGGGTCGATGTTTCCCGTAGGCTCATCGGCGATTATTACCTTAGGATTGTTAGCCAAGGCTCTTGCAAGTGCAACTCTCTGCTGTTCACCACCGGAAATTTCATTCGGGAATGAATCCTGTTTTCCGGCAAGGTTTACTGTGTTAAGAATTGCGGGAACACGACGTACTATCTTTTTTCTGGGAGTTCCGACAACTTCCATAGCGAAAGCGACGTTTTCATACACTGTCTTTTTCGGGAAAAGTCTGAAATCCTGGAAAACCACGCCCAGCTCACGTCTGTAATACGGAACCTTATAGTCGGACATTTTTGAAAGGTCGTAATTTCCGACAGTCAGCTTACCTGAGCTTATTCTTTCTTCACGCAGAAGGAGTTTCATAAGCGTCGTTTTACCTGCACCGGAATGACCTACGATAAAAACGAACTCACCATCGTCTATATGAAGGTTGATTCCACGCAGAGCCATAGTTCCGTTTGGATACGCTTTCTTTACGTTTACAAAATCAATCATTACTTAGAGTTTCATTGGAGTCGGATAAAACGCATGACGAAAAAGCCGCTCCCTCTCCTTTACATTGGGATGTGGTGAATACAACTCATTGCACAACCATACAGTAGCACGATAAAAGCAATAAGGTTAATGCGACATCATTTATATACATTCTTTGTATTTTCTTCGGTTAATTTATAAAAAAATACGGTATAAAAGATTTAAGGCAATACCGAATACAATACACAAGGTAAAGTATGCGGTGTTGCCTTGAACTATATTCACTTACTTTTGCTGTTTATCAATACTTTACAGGCTTTGTTGTAAGATATCTCTTAACCATGAGTGCTACCTTAAAGGTGATAGCATGGTCAAATTCTCTGAGGTCAAGACCTGTGAGCTTACGAATCTTTTCAAGTCTGTATACAAGAGTGTTTCTGTGTACAAAGAGCTTACGAGAAGTCTCGGACACGTTGAGGTTATTTTCAAAGAATGCCTGGATAGTCATAAGAGTTTCTCTGTCGAGTGAATCGAGAGAGCCGTTCTTGAAAACTTCCTGAAGGAACATTTCGCAAAGAGTTGTGGGAAGCTGATATATAAGTCTGCCGATACCGAGGTTTTCATAGCTGATGATGTTCTTTTCAGTATCGAATACCTTACCTACTTCAAATGCAACCTGAGCTTCCTTATAGGAACGTGCAAGATCCTTGATATTGTCAACGACAGTACCGATACCTATGGATACCTTTACATAGAACTCAGCGTTGAGTGTATCTGCGATGCTCTTTGCGATTTTTTCGATTTCCTTGATGTCGGTGCCGGGCTTTACTTCCTTTACGAGAACGATATCAGTCTCACCTGTGGAAATAACGTAGTCCTTATTCTTATCGGGGAAAATGTTCTGTACCATATCAAAGGAAAGCACGTCGGACTTTGAGTGGAACTTGATAAGGAATACTACACGGGATTCCTCTGCATTGAAGCGAAGCTCCTTTGACTTGATATAGATATCACTCGGGAGAATGTTGTCAAGGATGATGTTTTTGATGAATGAGTTTTTGTCGTACTTTTCATCGTAAAGATTCTTGATGTTGGAGAGAGAAACCGCTAAGATTGTAGCAATCTTTTCAGCATATTTGTCCTCACCCTCGATGAAAACGATGTACTCCCATTTCGAGCTTGTACCTATCGGTTTATAGGTGTATCCGCCGGAGGTTATCGCATCGGAAGTATACGCAAGCTCGTCACGCACTCCCTGTCGCATTTCGCCTATCTTAACAAGTTCGCTGCACGCAATAACAACACCGTTATCGTCTATAACACCGATGATCCTGTCAACAGCGTCCCTCATCTGATGAATTATTCCCTGAAACAAACGATTTGACATATGATGCCCCTTCCACAAATATTATAAATTTAACATTGTAAATACTACAC
>CAYTLG010000058.1:0-10418 GCA_964438725.1 uncultured Ruminococcus sp.
GTATAAAAAAGCACTCAGCGACTCAGAAGAAGCACTTGAACTTCTTGAGAGCGAGAGTGACCCCGATATGCGTGCAATGGCAGACGAGGAGCTTAAAACCTCAAAAGCAAATGCAGCAAAATTTGAGGAAGAGCTGAAAATACTGCTTCTCCCGAAAGACCCGCTTGATGAAAAGAACGTAATGATAGAAATACGAGCAGGTGCAGGCGGAGAAGAAGCAGCCCTTTTCGCAGGTGTACTCTACCGTATGTATACCATGTATGCTGATGTTATGAGATATAAAACCGAAACCGTCAGCATAAACGAAACGGGACTCGGTGGCTTCCGTGAAATAACATTCATGATAACGGGTGAAGGTGCATATTCCAGATTTAAATACGAAAGTGGAGTTCACCGTGTTCAGAGGGTTCCCGAAACCGAATCCTCAGGACGAATCCATACATCCACAGCAACAGTCGCAGTTCTTCCGGAAGCCGAGGACGTTGAGATAGAGATAAATCAGAACGACCTTGAGATTGAAACTATTAAATCAAGCGGAGCAGGCGGTCAGCACGTCAATAAGACTGAATCCGCAATCAGACTTTTACATAAGCCGACAGGTATCGTGATAGAATGTCAGGATGAACGAAGCCAGTTTAAAAACCGTGATAAGGCAATGAAACTTCTTCGTGCTAAACTGTTCGATATGAAAACACGTGAGCAGAACGAAAAAATTGCAAGCGAAAGACGTTCTCAGGTTGGAACAGGCGACAGAAGTGAGAGAATCCGTACCTATAACTATCCTCAGGGACGTGTTACAGACCATAGAATCGGGTATACTATCCATTCGCTTGAAACATTCCTTAATGGTAATATCGACGGCATGATAGATGCTCTTGCAACCGCAGATACCGCAGCAAAATTACAGAACGGAGAGTTTTAAACTGATTAAGTTATGAAAACTGAATTTCTGAAAATTAACGGTGATGATAGGGATAATGAGGTCATATCAAAAGCGGCAGAAGTTATAAAATCAGGCGGTATCGTTGCAATTCCCACTGAAACTGTATATGGACTTGCAGGAAGTGCATTGATAAAAAGCTCTGCTGAAAAGATATTTGCCGCAAAGGGAAGACCAGCCGATAACCCCCTTATTGTTCACATAGCTTATCCTGAGGATGCAGAAAAAATTGCATACACAACGGATACTTATTATAAGCTGGCAAAGAAATTTATGCCCGGTCCGCTCACAATTATCCTCAATAAAAAGGATATAATCCCCGATACTGTAACAGCAGGACTTGATTCAGTCGGAATAAGATGCCCGTCGAATCCTGTCGCACATAAGCTCATAGAGGTGTCAGGGCATCCAATAGCCGCTCCAAGTGCAAATCGTTCGGGTATTCCTTCACCCACGAATGCACACCACGTATTTGCAGATATGGACGGCAGAATCGACATGATAATCGATGGTGGAGACTGCGAATTTGGTCTTGAATCAACCGTTGTAAAGCTCGATGGAAACGATTGTACTGTACTTCGACCCGGAGCAGTTACCACAGATATGCTCGCTGAAGTGTGCGATAAGGTCGTTGTTTCACCCGCAGTTGTTGAACCATCACTTGCGAACAACATTAAACCTGAATCTCCCGGAATGAAGTATAAGCACTACGCACCTAAAGCACAGGTTTACCTCATTGATGCAGATGATGAGGCATTTGCAAATTATGTCAGAGAAAATGCCAATGGAAAATACGGTCTCCTCGTTTCAGCTGAAGAAGCAGAAGCGATAGAGGGCGGAGTAAAGCTGATACTTGGTGCAAAGGGAGACGTAAAGGAAGCCTCAAAAAGACTGTTTAATCTTCTGAGAGAAGCTGATGAGGTCGAGCTTGAGTCCGTATATGCACAGCTTCCACCGCCGGAAGGAGAATATCTTGCTTTTTATAACAGAATCGTAAGAGCGGCAGGTTGCAGAATTATTAAACTTGGAAAAAATAAAACTTGTTAAATTAAGGAGTTATTATGTCACTTGTAACCGCAAAAATGGAGAATTTTATCTCTGAAATACAGGGCAAGCTCGAAAAAATGGGCAGACCTGTACTTGCTGAGATGTTCAGAGCAACATTTCTCAATACTATTGAAACAACAGTAAAGTTCGACGAAAACGGAGCTTTTGTAATAACAGGCGATATTCCTGCTATGTGGCTTCGTGACTCATCGGCTCAGGTAAGACACTATCTTCCCATAGCAAAAAATGACCCCGAAATCAGAGCTCTCGTTGCAAGCCTTATAAAAAGACAGGCATATTGCATCAACTGTGACCCATATGCAAACGCATTCAACCGTACAGGTGATGAAATAACACATTGGGGACTCAGCGATAAGACCGAAAACAATAACCCTATGGCATGGGAGCGTAAGTACGAAGTAGACTCACTTTGCTATCCTGTAAATCTTGCATATCATTTCTGGAAGAGTGTAGGTGCAACTGAGCATTTCGATGACAGCTTCAAGAGTGCCTGCGTAAAGATACTTGAGGTATTTGAGACCGAACAGTACCATGCAGAAAAGTCTAAGTATCATTTTGAGAGAACAAACTGTCCCCCCACAGATACTCTCTCAAACGGCGGAAAAGGCTCACCCGTTGCATATACCGGTATGACATGGTCAGGCTTCAGACCCAGTGATGATGCTTGTACCTACCATTACCTTATTCCCTCGGAAATGTTTGCCTCCGTTATCCTCGGATATATGACCGAATTTGCAACAGAAATATATGCTGACAAGGCTCTTGCAGAACGTGCGGCAAAGCTCAAGTCCGAAATAGATGGTGGTATCGAGAAATATGCAATATATGAACATCCTATGTTCGGTAAGATATATGCATACGAAACAGACGGTCTTGGAAACTATAACCTCATGGACGATGCAAACGTCCCCAGCCTTCTCTCACTTCCTTATCTTGGATATTGCACAGCTGATGATGAGATATACAAGAATACAAGAAGCTTCATACTTTCAAAGGAAAATCCCTATTACTTTGAAGGAACCGCTGCAAAGGGTGTAGGAAGTCCTCATACTCCAAAGGATTATATCTGGCACGTTTCTCTCTCAATGCAGGGACTCACATCCACCGACAATGACGAAATAAACTACCTCCTCGACCTCTTTGAAACTACCACAGCAGGAACAGGACTTATGCACGAAGGCTTCTCTGTAAATGACCCCGACAAATTCACACGTCCGTGGTTCGCATGGGCAAACTCCATCTTTGCAGAGTTCCTTATCCATGTAGCTGAAAGATAAATTCGATAAAATTTCCGTAATATACAGAAAAAACTACTATCTGAAAACGAAAGAATACTGAAATGCCGAGAAAAAAGAACATTACACCCGAAGAAAATAATACTCCCGCAATAATTGACGAACAGCCCATAGTTGATACGATAGAGAAAAACTATATGCCGTATGCGATGAGCGTTATTGTTTCACGTGCTATTCCGGAAATAGACGGATTCAAGCCCTCTCACCGTAAGCTGCTCTATACTATGTACAAGCTCGGACTTATGACGGGAAACCGAATGAAAAGTGCTACCGTTGCAGGACGAACAATGGCACTGAACCCTCACGGTGACGCAGGTATATACGAAACTCTCGTAAGACTTACAAGAGATAACGAATCTCTGCTTCATCCGTTCATAGATTCAAAAGGTTCGTTCGGTAAGCATTATAGCGGAGACGCAGCAGCCGCACCCCGATATACCGAGGTAAAGCTCGAACCGTTCTGTGCTGAAATATTCGGAGGAATCGACAAGAACGCAGTAGATATGGTTCCGAACTATGATAATACCATGCTCGAACCCGCACTTCTGCCGACATCATTTCCGAATATACTTGTTTCACCGAATATGGGTATTGCAGTCGGACTCCAGTCTCAGATATGCTCGTTCAATCTGGCGGAAATTTGTGACGGAACAATAGCACTGCTGAAAAATCCCAAAACCACAACGGATAAGCTCCTTGACCTCATAAAAGCACCTGATTTTTCAACAGGCGGTGAGCTTATATATGACCGTGAACAGCTGAAAAAGATATACGAAACAGGTGACGGCAGCTTTAAAGTCCGCTCTAAGTATAGATTTGATGCTAAAAACAGTCTTATCGAAATTACGGAGATACCGTATTCAACTTCAATTGACGTAATTCTGAAAAGAATAACCGACCAGCTCAAGGATGGAAAATATCGAGAAATCGCCGATATACGAGATGAAATTGACCTCTCCGGTTTTAAGCTCACGATTGATGTAAAACGAGGAACCGACCCGGATGCACTTATGGCAAAGCTGTTCCGTTCAACCACACTTGAGGATAGCTTTCCGTGTAACTTCAATGTGCTTATCAACGGCTCTCCGAGACAGCTTGGTGTTCGCTCCATACTTGAGGAATGGATAAAGTTCCGTATGGAATCGGTCAAGCGTGAGCTGTCATTCGACCTTGACAAGAAAAAGGATAAACTGCATCTGCTCCGTGGCCTCGGAAAAATACTTGTCGATATTGATAAAGCAATAAAGATAGTACGTGAGACCGAAAAAGAAACCGATGTAGTTCCCAGACTTATGGAAGGCTTCACGATAGATGAGGTTCAGGCAGAGTATATTGCCGAAATAAAACTCCGTCACCTCAACCGTGAGTATATTCTTGAGAGAATACGTGAAATAGAAAGCCTGCAAAAAGAGATAGCAGAGCTTGAGGGAGTCATTGCTGATGATGTAAAGCTCAAGGACGTTATCGCAAAGCAGCTTACCGCAATCAAGAAAAAATACGGTCAGCCTCGTAAAACTGCAATAATTGAGGTCGATGAAAGCTCCTATGCCGATGATGAGGACGAAACCGAAAACTATGACGTGTTCCTCGTACTCACAAAGGAAGGGTATTTCAAGAAGATAACTCGACAGTCTATAATGCGTGCGAATGAGCAGAAGATGAAGGACGGTGACGAAATACTCAACTGTGAGGACTCAGACAACCTCTCAGAGCTTCTTTTCTTTACCGATAAGGCACAGGTCTATAAGTGCAAAACAGCTGACCTGGACGTTGTAAAGGCTTCATCGCTCGGTGAATTTATCGCAGTCAAGCTCGGATTTGACGATGAAGAAAAACCTGTCATGATGAAAGCCTTAAACAGCTACTCACCTGAGGATAGCTTCATTTTCATCTTCAAAAACGGTAAGGGTGTAAAAATTCCTGTTACAGCATACGAGACAAAAACCAATCGCCGTAAGCTGACAGGTGCATATTCCGATGCTTCACCTATTGCCGCCGTTATCTATGAGCATGAACCTCTCGACATTTTCATTCAGAACAGTGCAGGTAAGGGAATACTTATAAATTCATCTCTCATCCCGCAGAAAGCAACACGATCTTCATCCGGTGTTACACTTTTCAATATGAAAGACGGTTTTGAAGTAACTGAAGTAACCTATGGAGAAAATATCGACAAGGATGCTTCAGCAAAATGCAGAAAGAATAAGATACCCGCAACCGGAATCGCAACAAAAAAAGGCGAACAGCTTACAATAGAATAAAAATGATGTAAAAAGCCCTCCGAAATGTAAATTTTCACTCATGTCGGAAGGCTTTTTCTATCATTCACTTGAAATTATCTCCGTAACCGTGTATAATATTCTCGATAAAACGAAAGGCAGCTTATGGCATGAATAAAAAAAGAACAGTTATCATAGCTGTCGTAGCGGCTCTTGCTATCGTGTCGACAATATCGGTAGCGGCGGCATATGACAGCTCATCCGACCCGCTTATATCTCTTAGTTATCTCCGTGATGTTTTCAAAAAGGAGCTTCTTGAAGAGATAGACGCAAAGCTGGAAGATTATACTCCCTCGTCGGATAATAATGACAACAGCGTTTTTGACGATAATTATTTCCCAACAGAACCTGAAGAAACCGAACAGGCAGCTGTGGCTTCACAGGTATATGAAGTTATTGAACTTGGATACGGAGATGCTCTTTACGCAGTTTCTTCATGTGAGATAATACTACGTTCGGGAAGTGCTGTTTGTACTGCTCCCGATGCAAAACAGGGAATTGCCGATTTGACAGATGCAAGTGAGATATACAACGGATATTCACTTACAAAAAATCATCTTTGTCTTATTCCTCGTGGAGATGGCAGAGGTGTTGTTGCTCAGTCTGAATCGGTATACATCATGGTAAGAGGAGATTACACAATTGTCGAAAATTAATGAACATAAGAAACGCACAAGAGAAGAAAAGAAAAAGCTCGCTGTGCGAATAATGGCTATGATACTTGCGGCACTCATGGTCGGAAGTATGGCGTACTACACTATCTACGTGCTTATCACCCCAACAGGTGCAAGTGACGTAAAAGCAGATGCAGACTCATACACTGTTGTCGATACATCCTCGCTCAAGGACAGCGGGGATGTTCTTGTAAGTGCCGGACTTATGTATGGAGACAATATTACTACCGGATTCCAGTGTGAAACTACGGATGGCTATACTATCGGAAAACAGTATCTCGATGGAGATAAAGAGTTTGAAGAACTGTGGGATATTGATACTGAAGTCATATCATGTACAGCGGATGCAAACCTCTCGAACTATGACCTTACATTTCTTATTGCAGACAGAGAACGTGATACTGACATCGGTGGATACCATATAGAGGTTGCGTGCGACAGATATGACCGTGATGAAGTTGAGGAACTTATAGACGAATACGAGCGTGATGTAGAAAGACTTGGACTGTATGTTATTCCATCCTATATATACTCAGGATACGCACTCAGAATAGGTTCGTTTGCAAGCTATGACGATGCGGATTATTACCTTGATGACGTAGAAGATATCTTCCGTGATGAAAACGTCTATATCGTTGAACCGACAGATACGGCAGTTTCGGTTATAGACCCATATAGTGAGACTATATTGTTTGAGTATGACTGTGGAGGAGACAGCGAACTTGGACTCTATGCACATGAGGATAGAGACGGAAACACATACATAATCACACCGGCACGCAACAAATACGACGGCGTGTTTTGCTTCAAAAGATACGATAACGGAGATACCGATGGTGTTTCGCTTATCAATATTCTTCCGCTTGAAGCGTATGTAGCAGGTGTTCTTCCTTATGAAACCTCAAACTCATGGCTTCATGAAACACTTAAAGCCTTTGCAATAACAGTACGCTCATACACTCTCACACACCTTGAAAAGCATAAGACATATGGATTTGACCTCTGTGCAACTACGGAATGTCAGGTTTATAAAGGAGCAGGTAGAATAAACGAAAACGTCCTTACTGCGGTTCTGGAGACTAAGGGCGAGGTCATGACATACGATGGAGATATCGTAAATGCCTTCTATTCTTCATCAATGGGTGGAGTTACAGTCGGTGCAAAGGATGCGTGGGGCGGTGTTGAGGAGTATCCTTATCTCAGTGCCGTATCAACTCCGTGGGAAAACTATATGGTTCACGACAACGGCTTCTGGATAAACGAAATATCCCCGGAAGAGCTTCTCGAAAGACTTCATAAGGCAGGCTACGACGAGATAGAGGACGAGATAGAGGACGTTGAGATACGTGAGCTTGCGGAAAACTCGACTTATGTAAAAACGCTTCGTGTGACTGATATCTACGGAAATTATGTTGATATCAAAACGACAGATAAAGTCAGAACATCACTTACTCCATACGTAAAAAGTGCAAACTTTGTTGTTGGACGTGGTGAGGTAGAGTATACCGAGGATGTAATAATCGACTATGTTGCACCGGATTACGATACAAGTACAGATTATGATATCGACTATGGATACATAAACCTTGACGAATGTTATGTAATGACTGCACACAATTTCGATAATAACGAAAGCGATACGGTAATGGTTGCTACTTCAGAAAATAATGTGGAGTATAACCGTAAGGACGTTTTTGTAATGTCAAAGCAGAATGCAGCGGCTTTCCTTGGAGATGAATACCTGAAGTACATTGATGTCGAAGCCGATGAATCCTCCGCCTCTCATAAAACCGAGGAGCTCAAAGATAAGTCTACCACTGAAGTCAAGTATAAGATAGCTTATGCCGATGATGAGGACAACTTCATTTTTGTCGGCAAGGGATGGGGACACGGTGTTGGTATGAGCCAGTACGGTGCTCTCGATATGGCAGCTCAGGGTTACAATGCTTCCGAGATTCTTAATGCATATTTTACAGATATAGAGATTGTAGACTATAAGGACTCAAACGATTTTTAATATAATAAAAAGGTCGGCGGGAATTTTTATCCCAAACCGACCTTTTGTTATTCATTTGCTTTATTTAGCAAGAGCTTCATCAATGGCACGAGCAAGCTGATCGGCACATGATGTTGAACGAGGACCGCAGGTGTTTCCTCGGAGGGTGTCTGCAATCTCACGTGCGTTCTTGCCGTTACATAGCTTTGAGATAGCCTTGAGGTTTCCGTTGCATCCGCCTGTGAAAGCGAGGTTGCTGATGATACCGTCTTCGATATCGAAAGTGATGAGTGAAGAGCAGGTACCGCTTGTCTTGTAAGAGTATTTCATTTTTTTGTTTCCTTTGCTAAGATTTATGATTTCAGGTAATCGCTTGTTACGGTTCTGATTGTTCAGAGGAAGTTGAGCGGAATACCGTGATATCCGAGGATTCAGACTTGATAACCATTTCTCCCTGAGAAGATTCGGTCGGAGTGTGCTTGTACGGGTTTGTTACCGACTCACCTTCAATGAATATGTTACCGTTCGTTGAAGTGAGGTCAAGTGAAAGTGCGTTCGACTCATATACGTTTCCGATAGAGAGGTTACCACTCTTACAGCTGATATCGGCTTTTCCTGCACAACGGAATCTGTCGGTGTTCATGTTAAGTTCGTCTGCGTTGATGTTTACATATTTTATAAATGCTGTATTGAAGGTCAGGTCAACTTTTTCTGCGGGGGCTGTTCCCTCATTCATGTTAATGTTGAATGTGGATGAAGTCTTGACCGTCTCACCGTTTATAACAGCATTCCTTGTAGTGATGTTGTAGTCGCTTCCGGTTGTCATTCCGTTGACGTTGAGAACAAGGTCATCCGATTTGATGTCGAATATCTTTATCTCTTTGTCGTTTGCAAGATAAATATTAATTACCTTGTCACGGCTTTCGTCAATTGTGTTGTTGAAATTGAAGATGTATCTCATTCCCTTGAAAGAGAAACCGTTTTCCCAGAACTTGAGCATGGATTTTATGTCAGGTATTTCATCGAAGCTCAACACACGGTTTGCGTTAGAGAGGGAATAGTAGTTTTCATTGAAGTTGATGAACTCAATATATGACTTTTCCTGCCGACCATATATGTTTATCTGAACCTTTGAGGCGATAAGCTCTATTTTTGATATCTCAGAGTCGGTTAGGTCAACGGTGTTTACGTAATCACTTCCTCTGTCCTCTGCAAAGAGATATTCACCGTTTGATGTAGCCATGTTCTGAGCAACAAAGCATGATACAAGTCCGACAACGATGAGAAGGACTGCTATAACGAGCGAAATTATTGATGCGGGTCTCACAGTTTATAACACTCCCTTCTGATGCTGAAAAATGCTTCCTTGAGCTTGCCGAATACAAATCCCATAAGGTTGCCGACAAGTGTAATTACCCACGGGAAGAATCTGATCGAAAGATTGTATATCAGGATTGACACAAACAGAGCGGCACCGGCTACCATAACACCGAGACCTATCTCATACACACCTGCTGCCGCAAATGAGAACAACTGAGTTATTCCGAAGATTATTCCGACAAGTGAAATACCGGCTCCTGCCGCAACTACACATGCGAGAAGTGCGACACCGGCAACTATAAGTCCCGCAAGTCCGATAAACACAGCGGCAAATGCACCGAAGATTATTGCAACTATGCCAATCGAAAGGGGAAGAGTCAGGAACAGTCCTACCCAGAATATAAGCATACCCTTTGTTGACGGCGGATGGTCTGGCGAATACTCAAAGTAATCGTTGTCATCGTCGTATTTGGGCTTCACAGGCTGCTTTTTAGGCTTAACCTGCTTCTGAACAGGTTCAGATCTCTTTATTGGTTCAAGCCTTTCGGGACGTCCCATATGCTCATGCCGTTCGTGTGTAGACGGTGCAGGAGTTGGTATCGGAGCAGAAGCTGACGCAGACTGAGCAGTGTTTGGCTTTCGACTGCGTGCAAGTATTACGGAAATGCTGTCGGCAAGCTGGTTTACTTCATCAACCGAGCTTATCGCATTAATTTCCGATAAATCGTCGCTAGTGAAAGAACGGCTGAGATTTGATACGTGCTTTGCCGCTGTTTCTTCAGGAATACCTCTTTCGACAAGGGCTTTTTTTAGCTCATGTACAAAGATGTTTAATTCCATTATCTC
>CAYTLG010000059.1:0-10379 GCA_964438725.1 uncultured Ruminococcus sp.
ACATCAGACCGTGTGCTGAAAGCCTCTAAACGTGGTCATACAAGTGAGATATCATTTAAAGCTATGACTATGCTGAAAGAAGCAGACTTTTCGGTCGTAGGGCAAATGATGATAGGACTTCCGTCATCTACATCGGAAGATGAGATAAAAACGGCTGAAGATATCTGTACGTGTGGTGCAAGCGGTTCGAGAATATATCCGACAATAGTTTTCCGTGATACAGAGCTGTACGACATGGCAGTGCGTGGTGAATATACTCCGCTTGATGTGGAAAACGCAGTCATAAGAAGTGCGGATGTGCTTGAAGTTTTTGATAAGCATAATGTAGAATGCATCAGAATCGGACTTTGTGATACAGAGAATCTTCATTCCGATAAAACATACTACGCAGGACCTAATCATCCTGCACTTGGAGAAATGATAATCGGAGAGGTTTTCTATAAGAAGTTACTCGAAGAGATATCAAAAATCGAAAGAAAAGACAATATTACGGTATATGTGTCAAAAGGGTCGGTATCATCGGCAGTCGGACACAAAAAACGTAACAAAATACGTCTGAGTGAAAAGTTTGGTATCAGACATATCAGATTCATTGAGGACGGAAGTCTTTCAGGGTCTGAATTCAGGATAGAATAAAAAACAGCAATCGGGGGAACTACGCTTGTACTTAAAATCACTTGAACTTCACGGATTTAAATCATTTCCGGAAAAAACTCTGCTGAAATTCAATAACGGTACGACTGTTATCGTAGGTCCGAACGGAAGCGGTAAATCGAATATCACCGATGCAATGCGTTGGGTGCTTGGTGAGCTGTCCTCAAAGAACATCCGAGGAAGTAAAATGGAGGATGTTATATTTGCAGGAGCAGCAGACAAAAAGTCCATGAGCTTTGCGGAGGTGTCTGTAACCTTCGATGACAGCGTTGAACCGAAAACCTTGCAGTCAGAATATGATGAGGTTACGGTAACAAGACGTTATTACCGCAGCGGAGACAGTGAATACTACATCAACCGAAAAAAATGCCGTCTCAAGGATATATATCAGCTCTTTATGAATACCGGTATAGGTCGAGAGGGATATTCCATCATCGGACAGGGTAAAATTGCAGAGATAATCTCAAAGAAAAGCGATGAAAGACGTGGCGTTTTCGAGGAAAGTGCCGGCATAGCCAAATACAGATTTAAGAAAAATGAATCTGAAAAAAAACTTGCCGAAACCGAAGCCAATATGGAACGTATCAGCGATATTGAGCATGAACTTGGCTCAAGAGTACCGTCACTTGAGAAAGAGTCCGAGAAAGCACGCAGATACCTCGAACTGTACGGAGAAAAAAAGAAAACCGATATATCACTTTGGATATACGATTCAGATAAACTTCGTGAAGCGATAAACAAGACCGATGCGGATACAAAAATGTCCGCACATGAGCTTGAAATGGTTGAGGACTCAATAAAGGTTACATCAGCACAGATTGAACGCCTTTATGAGCAGTCCCATTCAAATAAAGAAGCGGCACGTCGTAACTATGATGATACTACCGCCGCAACAAAAGCAATGTCCGAAGCAAGAGCCGAGACTAAGGTTCTGCTGAAAGAGAAATTGCATTCTGAAAATCAGCTTGAAACCGAAAAGAAACTGTTCGATACAGCCGAGCATAATAGACTTTCCGAGAAAAAAAGACTTGACGAAATAACCGAAAGACTCGATAAAATCAAAAACGAGCATTCTGCGGAAACTGAGCGGTATAATGTCCTGAGCAGTGAGCAAAACAAAGCACATGAGCTTATAAAAGAGCAGACCGAGCAGCTTGACAAACTTCTCACCGAGCAGCATGACGCGGAGAGCAGACTTACCGATTTAAGTATCAGACTGAATGTACTTGAAAATAACATTTCAACTCAGAATGAGCGAAGTGAAAGCATCGACTCCGATATTCGGAAATACAGAACTGAAATTGAAGCTCTTGATAAATCAGCGGCAGATGCAGAGTCACAGATTACGATATACAGAAAAAGCTGTGATGAGATAAACGAACATATCGGTAAAATCAATTCCGAGCTTGCTGCTGTGCGTGAGGAATATAATAAAGCCGATAACGACATCAGAAAAAAACAGGCTGAATATGACTCTCTTGAATCAAGAATAAATGCACTTTCAAGGATGCAGGAGCATTTTGACGGCTACAATAACAGTATAAAACATATTATGAGTGAATCGAAAGCGGGCAGACTCCGTGGAATTAGAGGTCCTCTTTCGTATCTCATAAGGGTCGAGAAAGACTATGTAGTGGCTATCGAGACAACTCTTGGTGCTGCACTGCAAAACATCGTAACCGAGGACGAGAACTCCGCAAAAGCCTCGATAGAGTCTCTCAAGAGGAATAACGCAGGTCGTGCAACCTTTTATCCGCTAACAAATATCAAGGCACAGGAGAGAGGGCGTGACTATTACGGTCTCGAAAATGCACGTGGTTTCGTCGGATGGGCAGATGAGCTTGTCTCATGCGATGAAGAATACCGTAACATAGTGAAATCGCTTCTTGCAAGAGTTGTGGTGTTCGATAATATCAATAATGCATCCGATGCCGCAAGGTCACGTGGGTGGAAAATTCGTGCTGTAACTCTCGATGGTCAACAGATAAACGCCGGTGGTTCATTCACAGGTGGACAGACCAAAAGGGACAGCGGAATGCTTTCACGTTCTTCGCTCATTGATTCTATGAATGATGAGCGAGAACTGATTTCAAAAGAGCTTTCCGATATCCAAGAAAGGCTTCGTGCCGCAAAAGAAAAAGGTACATCACTTTCTGCGAATGTCGGAGGCGAAGAAGATAAGCGTGGACTTATAGAAGCACTTATCGGAGCAGAAGAACGAAGTCTAAGTGATGCGGACGGTAAGAGAAAAGCCCTGCTTGAGCTTGTTGCAGGTATGGAGAACGACAAGAAGAACATCTCCGAAACGAGCAAAACGAATGATGATAATCTTGCCGCTCTGCGTGAAATGATGACGGCTCAGAAACAGCTCATTGCTGAGATATCGGAAAAAAGAAGCGATATCGCACTTATGAGAGGTGAAAACGAGCTTGAAGCCGACGAAAGAGAAAATAAGATAGGTCAGCTGAAAATACGCCTTGCAGAGCTTGTACGTGATACAGAAGCCGCAGAAACTTCAATCCGTGAGACAGTCGAAAGAATAACCGTGCATTCAATTGAGTGTGAGCGACATACAGATGCAATACATTCATGTGAGAGCAAGATTAAAGAGCTTGAAAACTCAGCGGAAGAGAAAAACAGCATAGCCGATGAGCTTGAAAAGCATATAGAACAGCTCAGAAAACGACAAACGGAGCTTGACGAGAGCGGAGACAGAATAGACACTCAGCTCTCTACATTACGTCAAACCGAAAAAGAACAGCTGGCAAAAAAAGATATCGTCTTTGTTTCACATTCAAAAAATGAGGCTAAGCTGAATTCCTATAAGGAAAACGAGCAGAAGCTAAGTGCAAAAATGTGGGAGGACTACGAGCTTACATATGCCGCCGCAGTTAAGTTCGCAGAAGAAAACGATTGCCATATGATAAGCGATGGCGAGCGTAATTCATTCCAGAACTTGCAGAACGAGTACAGAAGTAAGATTAAATCTCTGGGTCATGTCAATGTGGATTCGATAGATGAATACGTTGAGGTAAAGAAAAGATATGAGTATATCAAAACTCAGCTTGATGACCTCAGAGCCTCAAGGGAAGACCTGCTGAAAATACTCGGCGGAATCGAAGACGATATGAAACGGATATTCCTTGAATCGTTCGGGAAGATAAATAAATATTTCGGTGAAGTTTTCCGTGAACTTTTCGGAGGAGGTCATGCGGAGGTAATACTCACTGACCCTGAAAACGCACTGGAATCCGGTATCGAAATTAATGCTGCTCCACCTGGAAAAACGATTAAAAATCTGAATCTTCTTTCAGGTGGTGAGCAGGCATTTATAGCAATAGCACTTCTTTTCGCACTTATTAAGGTAAATCCGTCGCCGTTCTGTATTTTCGATGAGATAGAAGCCGCACTTGATGAAGTAAACGTCACAAGAGTCGGCAGATACGTTAAGAAATATTCGGATGAGATGCAGATAATCATGATTTCACACAGACGAGGAACTATGGATATCGCAGACACACTGTATGGAGTAACTATGCAGCAAAGCGGTATTTCAAAGGTGTTCACACTCGGTGTAGGTGAAAATCACGATAACCTGCTTACAACAAAATAAAAGATACAACACAGGAGTACAAATGGGATTTTTTGACAAACTCAAACAGGGACTGGTTAAGACCAAGAACGCAGTTTTCGGACAGGTAAACGAAGTAATAAAGAATTTCCGCAAGGTAGACGAAGAGCTTCTTGAAGAGCTTGAAGAAATAATGATATGTGCGGATATGGGTACAACTACCACCGAAAAGGTAATAGAAGAACTCAGAGACAGAATCAAGACAGATAATATAAAAAGTGCCGATGTGGTAAAGGATGTGCTTTGCGAAATTCTTGTAAAGCAGATAGGAGATGGCGAGGAGCTGAACCTTTCCACAACTCCGTCCGTTATCCTTGTAATAGGCGTAAACGGTGTAGGTAAGACTACCTCAATCGGTAAAATCGCAAACAACCTCAGAAAGGACGGTAAGAAGGTTATCGTTGCCGCAGCAGATACATTCCGTGCCGCAGCAATAGACCAGCTTGCAGTATGGTGTGAAAGAGCGGGCGTTGACCTTATAAAGCAGAATGAAGGAGCAGACCCTGCCTCCGTGGTTTATGATGCGATAGCTGCGGCAAATCGTCAGAAAGCAGACGTACTTATCATTGATACTGCCGGACGTCTCCATAATAAGAGCAATCTTATGAACGAGCTTGCAAAGATAAACCGTATAATCAGCCGTGAACTTCCCGATGCCTCACGTGAAACACTTCTTGTGCTTGACTCCACAGCAGGACAGAACGCTGTTATTCAGGCGAAGAAGTTTAAGGAAAGTGCTGATATCACAGGACTTATCCTCACCAAGCTCGATGGAACAGCAAAGGGCGGTGCAGTGTTCTCAATAAAGGATGAGATAGATATTCCCGTTAAGTTCATCGGTGTCGGTGAAAAAATTGACGATATGCAGCCGTTTGATGCAAAAATGTTCGTAGATGCACTCATGCAGGATGAAGATATAGAGCATTCACATGACAGCAACGACGAATCGGAGGAAGAAAACGATGACTGAGATAGTTCTTGCATCGAATAATAGGAAAAAAATAGCGGAACTTGAAACTTTACTCGAAAAAAATGCGTCTAACAAGATATCCGTAAAAACTCTCAAGGATATCGGCTATACAGATGAGATTGTTGAGGATGGCGATAGCTTTGAGGAAAACTCACTCATAAAGGCTTCAGCTCCCGCAAGTCTTGGATATATAGGAATTGCAGATGACTCCGGTCTTTGCGTTGATCACCTTGATGGACGTCCCGGTATATATTCCGCAAGATATTCAGGTGAGGGTGCCACCGATGAAAGTAACCGCAAAAAGCTCCTGCTTGAGCTTGATGGTGCAGAGAACAGAGGAGCAGAATTCGTTTGTACTGCTTCACTGGTGCTTCCAGAAAATTCAGAATTTGTTATTCCTGAAAAGTGGAGAATATCCACTAAACTTTCGGAGAAAACAGGAATTGCGCGAGAGCGTGCAATGGTAGTCAGAGGAATATGCCGTGGTCGTATCCTTACAGAAGAACATGGAAACGGCGGATTCGGCTATGACCCTCTTTTCTATTACTATGATTTTGGAGCAACATTTGCTGAAATACCGCAGGAAAAGAAAAACTCAGTATCACACAGAGGACAGGCGATGAGTGAATTTATCGAAAAGCTGTCTGAAATATTAGCCTGACAAGGAGAAAAATTAATGCTTAACAGTAAACAGAGAGCAAAGCTCAAATCCATAGCTTCATCCGAAAACGCAATTTTCCAGATTGGTAAGGGCGGCGTAGGAGAAGCAGCAGTAAAATCAATATCAGATGCTCTTGAAGCAAGAGAACTTGTAAAAATCAGCGTGCTTGATAATACAGATACCAATCCCAGAGAAGCTGCCGAGCAAATTGCACAGCTTACAGATTCCGAGGTAGTTACCGTTATCGGCAGAAAAATCATTCTGTTCAAGGTAGCATCAAAGCCCGAAAAGAGAAACGTATCTGCACTTATATGACAAAAGAACGTATCGTCCTGTTCGGTGGAACCTTTGCACCGCCTCATAAAGGTCATATCCATGCCGCAAAAGTCGCTTTGGAATATCTTGACCCGGACAGACTTATTATAATGCCGACATTTATTCCACCGCATAAGCAGAAAACAAGCCTTGATACACCATATCAGAGACTTGAAATGTGTAAAGCAGCATTTTGTTCTCTGCCTAAAACTGAAGTTTCGGATTATGAGATAGAGGAAAGCGGTGTGAGCTATACAGTTCTGACACTTGAACACCTGAAAAATGATGAAAATGAAATATGCCTGCTGTGCGGCAGTGATATGTTTCTTTCACTTGACAGATGGTATCGTTCCGCTGATATTTTTGCGATGGCAGACGTAGCGGTCGTTCCGAGATACTGTGACGATATGGCGGAGCTTGAAGCAAAAAAAGCAGACTATGAGAATAAATTCACGTCAAAGATATCAATACTTGAAACCGACCCATACGAAATGTCCTCCACTGAGATAAGAGAGGCTGTAAAAAACGGTCGTGACCTTGAAAAATATCTAAGCAGAGAAGTTGCGGAAATAATCATAAGAGAGAAGCTGTATTCAGACCAATGAAAGAAAAGATTATACTTACCACAGCTGATGTGGATAGGCTGGCGGAGCTTGTCAAGCCGTATCTGACAGAACAAAGATACCGTCATACACTAGCAGTAAAAAAAGAAGCCATGCGACTTGGTGAGATATATCTGCCGAATGAAGTCGAAAGACTTGCTACCTCTGCTTTGTTTCACGATATCACGAAAAAGGCAGACTCAAAAAAACAGTTGCAATACTGTGAAGAATTTGGTATAATTATCGGGCAAGACAGCAGTAATGCAACACTTCATGCCATAACCGGTGCAGCAGTGGCTGAACGTGATTTCCCTGATTATACAGACCGTGAGATAATCTCCGGTATAAGATGGCATACAACAGGACGTGACGGAATGACAGTCTTTGAGGCTATTATATTCCTTGCCGATTATATAGAAGAAACACGCACATTTGACGATTGTACAGCAGTGCGTAAGTATTTCTATGACGGACTTGAACGTGGTGAAAACAAGGATAAATTGCTCAGAGATACCATGATTTACGCATACGACCTGACCTTGCATAGGCTTATTGATGCAGGTGGAGTCATTGACGAAAATACTATAGCTGCACGAAACTATTATATCATCGCCGGAATGCAGGACAAAAGGGATAGCACCCTAAACCACACGAAAGGCTGAATGTAATGCAGAACAATAATAAAAACGAAGATATTTCCGCATACTATCCCGATGGAGATGCGGCAAATATGGAGAGGGATGACCTCGAAACTGAGTTTTACAGCAAAAATCTGAAGAAAAAGAAAAAAATTAAGCGAAAGAATGCTCGACTCACTAAGTCACAGCGTACTCTTATCGGAGTTATATTTGTAGTGTATGTGGCGATAATTTTCGCTGCCGCATGGCTCGTGTTCTATAAGCCTGAGCAGACTCCTAATAACGTCATACCGTTTGAAACAGACACAGCTCCCATTTTTAATGAGGATGAACCTCCGCTTGACGGAAATAAGACCGAGACGGAGCAAAATAATGCCGTCATAAAGGATGAGTATACCCAAAAAGAGGGAATATATAATATTCTTGTAGTAGGTCATGACGATGAAGCATCCCTGGCAGACGTCACAATGATAGTAAACGTCAACGAGAATGATAACAGTATAACGGTTATGCAGTTTCCAAGAGATACACTCATCACAGGTGAGAACGCACCGCTGACCCACCGTATAAACAATGCCTTCAATACTTTCTACTCCGCTGCATATCGAAATGGTGAGAAAGAACCGTATAAGGTTGCTCTTACAGGCTTTGAAGAAATGCTTGAGAAAAGCCTTTGTATCAATATTCAGTTCTCTGTGCTTATGGGTCTTAACGGATTCAGAGGTATAGTTGATGCAATGGACGGTGTGGATGTATATGTTCCTGCCGATATGTACTATGAAGACCCTGAACAGAATCTTTATATAGGTATCCCCGCAGGCTATCAGCATATGAACGGTGCAATGGCTGAGGGATTTGTACGTTTCCGTTCGGGCTATGTTCAGGCAGACCTCGGACGTGTAAATGCACAGAAGATATTCCTGACTGCTATGTTCAATAAGGTTAAGTCTATTGTTAAAACCGCAAATGTCTCCGCACTTACCAATGTTGCCAACGAGGTTTTCAAGTGCGTTGATACGAATATGAGCGTTTCCGATATACTCTACTTTGCAAAGCAGTTTATGAATGTTGACCTCTCCTCGATTAATATGATGACCATACCAGGAAATATGGCAGGAGAATACTATGTCATAAACCGCTACGCAACTCTTGGCGTAATAAACGAATACTACAATATCTACAATAAAGATATAAGCGATTCCATTTTCGATAAGAATTACCTCTTCTGCTATACCGACCTGCAGTATATCTGTAACGTGTATTTCGATATAACAGAGAACATTTATGATGGTGTGCATAACGCAGAGGATATCGATGACGATTCGATATACATTCCGAGATTAAACTAAAAAAGGATTGGTGAATATATGGATAACGAAATCAAAAAACTTCCCATAGAAGAAAATCTTACAGCAGAGCAGCTTGCTGAACCCGAAAAGCTCGCACAGTTTATAGTTTCTGTTCTCGACTCCAAGAGAGGTAAGGACATAAAGCTTCTCCATGTAGAAAAGCAGACGGTTATTGCGGATTATTTTGTAGTCTGCACAGGTACATCAAGAACACAGATCCGTGCTTTGGCTGATGAAGTTGAATTTAAACTCTCACAGTACGGCATTGTTCCCACACATACAGAGGGAGCAGATTCAGGTATCTGGGTGCTTCAGGACTTCGATTCTGTTATAGTACACATCTTTACTCCCGATGGAAGAGATTTCTATAAGCTCGAAAAGCTCTATCAGGATACAACGGAAAAGGATATCACAAACCTCATTTCCGAAGACTAATTAAGTTTACTCGCAAATACATTATATAAGGAAGTCAATCATGAGATACGATTTTGGCAAAATTGAAAAGAAATGGCAGGACAAATGGGACGAGGCCGGAATTTTCAAAGCAAGCGATGATTATTCCAAACCGAAATTCTATGGACTTGTCGAGTTCCCTTATCCGAGTGGAGCGGGAATGCACGTTGGACACATCAAGGCATATTCAGGTCTTGAAGTAATTTCACGTAAGAGAAGAATGGAGGGCTATAACGTCCTTTTCCCGATAGGCTTTGATGCTTTCGGTCTTCCTACTGAGAACTATGCAATCAAAACGAATACTCATCCGAGAATCGTTACAGATAAGAACATCCATAAATTTACATCACAGCTCAAGAGAGTCGGCTTTTCGTTCGACTGGGATAGAGTTGTAGATACAACAGAGGAAGATTACTATAAGTGGACTCAGTGGATATTCCTCAAGATGTTTGATGCAGGTCTTGTGTTCCGTTCAAAGGCACTTGTAAACTATTGTCCTCACTGTAAGGTCGTACTCTCCAATGAAGACTCACAGGGCGGTAAGTGCGACGTGTGCCACAGCGATATCGTACAGAAGTCAAAGGACGTTTGGTATCTCCGTATAACAGAATACGCCGATAAACTCCTTGATGGTCTTAAGGATGTCGATTATCTCCCGAATATCAAGCTCCAACAGGAAAACTGGATAGGTCGTTCCGAGGGTGCATTCGTTAATTTCGCTCTTACAAATTGCGATGAGGACGAAAAGCTCAGAATTTATACCACACGTTGCGACACAATGTTTGGCGTAACCTTCATGGTAATTGCACCTGAACATCCCGTTATTGAAAAATATCGTGATAGAATTAAGAATATCGCAGAGCTTGACGCATATAAAGATGAATGTGCTAAAAAGACCGAGTTCGAAAGAACACAGCTCACAAAGGATAAAACAGGCGTAAAGATTGACGGTATTTCCGCTATCAACCCCGCAAACGGCAAGGAAATTCCGATTTATATCTCCGACTACGTTATGATGGGCTACGGCACAGGTGCTATCATGGCGGTTCCTGCACACGATGACAGAGACTACGAGTTCGCAAAGAAGTTCGGTATCGATATCATCG
>CAYTLG010000060.1:0-10288 GCA_964438725.1 uncultured Ruminococcus sp.
TTCTGCGTCTCCATCAATATGTACTCTCTGAAGCTCACTCCAATTCAGAAGGTCATCGGACACGAGCAGGCAGTATTCGTTTCCGTCAAGGTATATCGCCATGACATAACGTCCCAGCTCCGCACACCATATAACCTTCGGGTCACGGTTATCCGCTGCGATATGACCGACTATCGGATTTTTTTCATATTTTGTAAAGGTCTCGCCGCCGTCTGTCGAATATGCAAGGCACTGTGTAAATTTCTTTCCTTCTGACAAAACGGAAGTATTTCCCGCACAGGTGTAATACAGAAGTATAACATCCTCTTCACCGTTTTTGAGTCCGCTTCTGTTTTCGGTATCAACGATAGCACTGCCGGAGAACATGGTACCGTTTTCATCCGGAGCCAGAGCTATTCCACGATATTCCCAGTGCATGAGATCCTCACTTACCGCATGAGCCCAGTGCATATTTCCCCATATATGGTCGTATGGGTTGTGCTGACAGAAAAGATGATAAGTTTTATTTCCGGTTTTCTTTGAGGTATAAACCACAAGTCCGTTCGGGTCATTTATCCATCCAAACGGTGGAGTGAAATGTGCAACAGGTCTTGTATTGTATTCCTTTACTGTATATACATCGGTCTGACAGTCTGCAAAACCGCTTACATCCATCTCAGGTGCGACCTCTATTTCAACGGTTTTTCCGAGAATTGCCGATGCGTCATATATCGAACAGTTCTCAGAAGTGTCAAAGTCCAATCTTGCCGAGAAGTCACAGTACAGCTTTCCGTCCAGTTTTATTCTTATGCTTCTCAGCTCTGCATGACTGCTTATCGGAATTACGAGATATCTTTTTTCAACATTAAGTTTTATCGTATTCATTGTCTGCTCCTTAAAATTTCCGAAAAAAATCAAAATATTATGGTATTCTTCGTTTCGATATGCTATAATCCCATTATACACATCTATTTGTATAGTTTCAATAGAAAATTCTGTTTTGTTATAAAAAAATCACAACTTTCAGGGAGGAAAAACAAATGAAAGAACTCGCAGCAGGTCAGTGGACAACGGAAAAAGCATGGGAATGGTATAATGCTCAGCCGTGGATAAGAGGTTGGTGCGGATATCCCTCAAACTGCGTGAACCGTATCGCAATGTGGCAGAAATACGGTCACGAAGAAGTCATCGAGCAGGTAAAGTACGAATTTGAGCTTGCCGAAAGTCTTGGTTTTAACGCTATCCGTGCAGTAATACAGTTTGAAGTATGGTGCTTTGAACATGATTCTTTCATGGCAAATCTTGAAGAATACATTTCCGTTGCAGCCGAGCATGGACTCCGTGTAATGCTCTGTATCGGAAACGACTGTACCGTACCAAAGAGCAGATTCAAACCCGTAGTTTTCGGTGAACAAAAGGTTGACTGGGGATATCACAGTGGAATACGTCAGGGACCGCACACGGGAGATTATTCCGAACCCGGCTACTGCCTGCTTGATGAAGCCGAATACGAGGGCAAATACTACGAGATGGTTGCGGAGCTTGCCGACAAGTACGGTCAGGACGACAGAATACAGATATGGGATGTATGGAACGAACCCGGAAACTCCAACCGTGGAAACATGAGCATGGCGGCAATGGAGAAATTCTTCGTTATTCTGCGTGAGAAAAATGTAAAACAGCCTCTCACCGCTGACATATGGCGTGTAGCTACCTCAGTTGAGACACAGGCAAGTGAAATCGAGAAAAAAGCACTTGAGCTTTCCGACGTTGTAACCTTCCACTACTATGGTTCATACCAAAATATGGTTCTTCTTATCGAGGAGCTGAAAAACTTAACCTCACGCCCACTTATCAACAACGAATGGATGAACAGACTTGACGGAAACTGCTACAACGAGATATTCCCACTGTTCTACCTTGAAAAAATCGGCTCATATTCATGGGGACTTATGCAAGGATATTCCCAGACCTTTGAGCCGTGGGGCGGTTATTTCAGCCGACAGGACTTCCTTGACGGAAAGTTCGACCTTACCAAATGGCAGCACGACCTTTATCGTTTCAACGGACTTCCCTATGACCCGAACGAAATTAATCTTATAAAACGCTTCTGTGCCCTCGCCGACAAAAGGGACGGTATTGTAAAATAACAAAGACATGGGCTTCTCTTATATGGGGAAGTCCTTTTTCTGTGCAAAAATCGTCTTTCAGCTTGAATAGAACGGAATAATCTGCTATAATACATTTGTTTACTACAATATAAAAGGAGTTGCCCGTATTATTATCGGGAGATGAAATGAAAATCACTTTACAGGAACTCACAAAAAGATTCCCGAGCCGAGACAAAAAGTCACGTACAGAGGTCACTGCCGTAAACAACTTCGACATTGAACTTCCGGATGGTAAGCTCATTGGACTTCTCGGCCCGTCAGGCTGCGGAAAAAGCACGGTACTGAGTCTTATCTGCGGTCTGCAAAAGCCTACATCAGGTAAGATATTCTTCGGAGATGATGATGTTACCGAACTTCCACCCGAAAACCGTGGAGTAGGACTTGTATTCCAGAATTACGCACTCTACCCTCACCTTACAGTGCTTGAGAACATCATCTTCCCACTTCAGAACCTCAGAGGCAAAGACAAGCTCTCAAAAGAAGAAATGGTCGAAAAAGCAAAAAAAGTCGCTGCTCTCGTTCAGATAGACACACTCATGGAACGCAAGCCCAGTGAACTTTCAGGCGGTCAGCAGCAGAGAGTTGCAATTGCACGTGCTCTCGTAAAAATGCCCCGTGTACTTCTGCTTGACGAACCCCTCTCAAACCTTGATGCAAGACTCAGACTTCAAACAAGAGAAGAAATCCGCCGTATTCAGAAAGAAACAGGTATCACAACTGTGTTCGTAACTCACGACCAGGAAGAAGCCATGAGCATATGCGATGTTATGGTCGTAATGCGTGATGGTATAATCCAGCAGGTCGGTGCTCCACAGGAAATATACGATGACCCGTCAAATATATTTGTAGCAAAATTCCTCGGAACACCGCCTATCGGAGTTTACAGAGGTATGTCAAAGAACGGTGAGCTTTACATCGGAGAGGACTGCGTGCTTCATACAGACCTGCCCAATGGAGAAAAACTCATAGGAATCAGACCTGAGGGATATATTCCCGACGAAAACGGCTCACTTCACTCAAAGCTCGATAGAGTTGAAGTAATGGGACGTGACACAAGTATAATCTCAACAAATGCAAATGCCGAAAGCGAATCAATACGTTCCATAGTCAGCTCAGACATAAAGACAGACACGACTCGTGAAACTATCAGCTTCTCTCTCAAGCCCAACAAAGTATTCGTTTTCGACAAAAATACAGGTGAAAGGGTACGCTTCACGCTGAAATAATATTATGGAAAACAACAATCGTAAAGCATGGCTGTACCTGCTCCCCGCAATGCTGTTTCTCGGAGTATTCATGGTATATCCCCTCGTAGACGTTTTCGTTTACTCCTTTGAGGAAGGATATAACTCAGCCTCACAGACATATTTCGGAGTCGGCGGATATAACTATTCCTATATTCTTCACGACCCGTATTTCCTCTCCGCTTTAAAAAATACCTTCATTTTGGTTATAATAACAGTTCCACTCTCGACACTTATAGCACTTCTCATATCCGCAGGACTTTCCTCGATAAAACCGCTGAGAGACCTTTTCCAAACCGTTTATTTTCTCCCCTACGTCACAAACACACTTGCTGTCGGTCTTGTATTCATGATACTTTTCAAAAAGACCGCATACAGTGAAGGACTTGTAAACCTGCTGATAAACATCTTCGGTGGAACCTCGGTGGACTTTATCGACGGTCCGTACTGGGCGAAAATGTTCGTGCTTTGCTTCTACACGATATGGGTTGTAATGCCGTTCAAGATTCTCATTCTGACAAGTGCCCTCGCCTCGGTAAAGCAGGACTACTACAACGCAGCAAGAATCGACGGAACTCCCAGATGGCGTATATTTACAAAAATAACTCTGCCGATGATATCCCCCATGATATTCTATCTTGTAATAACAGGCTTTATCGGTGCGTTCAAGGCTTACAGTGATGCTGTTGCATTGTTTGGAACAGACCTGAACGCCGCCGGAATGAACACCATCGTCGGATATGTTTACGATATGCTCTACGGTGACAGCGGTGGTTTCCCGTCATATGCTTCAGCCGCAGCAATCGTACTGTTCGCAATAGTTCTTACCATAACGTGCATAAACCTCCTTGTGAGCCGCAAGCACGTTCATTATTAAGGAGGTTCTCATGGATAAAAATATTGACTATATCAAAATCGAAAAGAGAGCCGCCGCAAAAAAGACTGTACTCAACGTATTCGTGTACATAATGCTAGCTTTCTGGGCGATAATGGTGCTTTTCCCGTTCTATTGGATGGTACTTACCTCGCTCAAAGGCTATGGTGCATACAACTCCGAGTATATTCCGAAATTCTTTACGCTTGCTCCGACTCTCGAAAACTACGTTCAGGCATTTTCGGCAGTCCCCCTTGCAAGATATTTCGTAAATACTATTATTTTCACTCTCGCAACTACCGCACTTATGCTGGTTATTGCAGTTCCTGCCGCATTTGCATTTGCAAGACTTCGATTCAAGGGTAAGGATCTGCTCTTCACGCTGTTCCTCTCACTCATGATGATTCCGAACGAGCTTGTTGTCATAACCAACTACGCCACGATAACAAACCTCGAACTTCGCAATACCTTTGCAGGTCTGATACTTCCGTCTGTAATGTCAGTTTTCTATATATATTTATTGAAAGAAAACTTCTCTCAGATTCCCGATGAGCTTTACTATGCCGCTAAGGTTGACGGAACAAGTGACTTCCGTTATCTCATGCGTGTAATGCTCCCGATATGCAAGCCGACAGTCGTAACTATCACAATACTCAAAATAATAGAATGCTGGAACTCTTACGTATGGCCGAGACTTATCACAGATGACAAAAACTACTTCCTCGTATCAAACGGAATACAGGAAATACGTGAAAACGGCTTTGGTCGTGAGAACATCCCTGCTATGATGGCAGCCGTTGTTGTAATTTCACTTCCGCTTATTGTGCTGTTCCTCATATTCCGCAAAAAGATAATGGAAGGAGTTGCAAGAGGAGGTACAAAAGGATGAAAAAACTTTCACTTGTACTGGCAGTTATGTTTGCTGCCCTCTCGCTAACCTCATGTCACGGAACAAAGGGACTCGATGCCTTCACTATTCCCGATGGCCTCGATGAAAACCGTGACTACGAGATAACATTTTGGGCAAAAAACGATACAAACAAGGCTCAGACTGATATCTACGAAAAAGCCATAGAGGATTTTGAAAAGCTCTATCCCAATATTACGGTAAATCTTCGTCTCTACACCGATTACAGCAGAATATACAATGATGTAATAACAAACATCTCTACGGGAACTACACCGAACGTGTGCATAACCTATCCCGACCATATCGCCACATACCTCACAGGAACGAATGTCGTTGTTCCGCTCGATGAGCTTATGATTGACGAAAAATACGGTCTCGGCGGAAGTGAAGTCAAGTTTGATTCTCCTGCCGCTGATGAAATAATCCCGAAATTTCTTGACGAGGGTAAGATAGGCGGTACACAATATGCTCTGCCGTTCATGCGTTCCAGTGAAGCCTGCTACGTAAACAAAACCTACGTTGAAAAGCTCGGCTATACTCTCCCCGAAACGCTCACCTGGGATTTCGTTTGGGAAGTCTCCGAAGCAGCAGCAAAAAAGGATGAAAACGGCGTATATTACGTAAACGGTCAGAACGTCATGATACCGTTCATTTACAAATCCACCGACAACATGATGATACAGTCTCTGTATCAAAAGGGTGCCGGTTACTCAAGCGAGGACGGAGATATTCTCCTCTTCAATGATACGACCGAAGAAATACTTATGGATGTTCGCAGTCACGCAGAAACAGGAGCATTCTCCACATTCAAGATTTCAAGCTATCCTGCAAACTTCCTTAACGCAGGTCAGTGTATATTTGCGATAGACTCTACCGCAGGTGCAACGTGGATGGGAACAGACGCTCCCCTATCCGATATCAGTGAAGAAAACCTCGTTGAGTTTGAAACCGTTGTAATGACAATTCCCCAGTATGACCCCGAAAACCCGAAAATGATATCTCAGGGTCCGTCAGTCTGCGTATTCAACAAGCCCGACAACGAAGAAGTGCTTGCCTCATGGCTGTTCACTCAGTTCCTGCTCACAAACGATATACAAAACGCATATTCACAGACCGAGGGCTATGTTCCCGTAACTTCAAAGGCACAGCAGTCCGATGAATATATCGACTATCTCTCACGTGAGGGCGAGGACACAAATGAGCATTACTATGTGAAAATTCAGGCGGCACGTCTCCTGCTTGACAACACCGAAAACACCTTTGTAACACCTGTATGGAACGGCTCTGCTTCTCTCAGAACTGCGGCAGGTGAGCTTATTGAAAGTGTTGTAAAGTCGGTAAGACGACATGAAACCATCGATGACGAATATATGGACAAGCTGGAAAGCAACGTAACATCACTCTACCGACTAGACAGTCGTTCTTCTTCAGCCGGAGAAAAAGCAGAGCTTGGAGCATTACCTACAGAATCTGTGGTGCTTATTTCAGCTCTTGCTGTGGCATGGCTACTCATAATTGCCTATGTAGTCACAGAAAAGCTGCATGTTAAAAGAAAAAGCTGATTATCATAACAAAAACCTCTGTATCTCTTGACTTATTTGAAATTTGTTGTATAATATTCAAGGAAAGCACTTTGGCAATATTTTATTAACAAAGGAGACAAAAAATGAAAAAGATCATTTCTTTAATTCTCGTGCTTACAACAGTATTCCTCTTTGCAGGATGCTCAGGCGCAACAACAGATGCTGACGTAAAAGGCGAAGGCGTTATGACCTATGCCGAATACATGGCAGCAGAACTCGAGTCCGAAGTTACCATCGAAGCTTACGTTCAGGCTAAGCAGTCCTGGTGGGAAAACAAGGCTACCGTTTATGCTCAGGACAAAGACGGTGCTTACTTCCTCTATGACATGGCTTGCTCCGAAGAAGACTACGCTAAGCTCGAAAAGGGTACAAAGATTAAGGTAACGGGCTACAAGGGCGAATGGTCCGGCGAAGTTGAAATCATGGATGCTACATTCGTTATCGAAGAAGGCAACTATGTTGCAGAAGCTCTCGACGTAACTTCTCTCCTCGGCACAGATGACCTCATCAAGCACCAGAACGAGTTCGTATCCTTCAAGGGTATGACAGTTGAACCCGCAGCTGAAGGCAGCGAAGAAGCATTCCTTTACAACTGGGATGGTTCCGGTCAGGACGGCAGCGACCTTTACTTCAACGTATCTCTCAACGGCAACACATATCAGTTCACTGTTGAGTCTTACCTCTGCGATGCTTCCACAGAAGTTTACTCCGCAGTTAAGAACCTCAAGGTTGGCGAAGTTATCGACATGGAAGGTTTCCTCTACTGGTACAACGGTGTTAACCCCCACATCACCTCTGTTAAGGTTGTTGGCTAATTTCTAAACAAAACAAAAAGCAGTATTTTGCGTACAAACGTAAGATACTGCTTTTTTTCAGTTGTTATTTGCTTTATGTAATGCCACTGCAAGTTTTGTCGAAATATTGTGTATTCTTTCCTTGGGTAGAAGATAGCTTACGAGAAGTGCCAGTGCAACACCTACTGCAGTATCGAAAATTCTGTTGAGTGAGTATGGTATGTACGATGCTGCGGGCTGATTAAACAGAAGAATACAAAGCATAACTCCACCGGGCTGAACTGCACCGGGCCAATGGAAAACAAGGCTTACAAGGATAAGGAGAATTACGCCGACAAATACAAGAAGTATCATAAGCGGATGAAAGCCTCCGTCGGGATGAACGCACAGGTAAAGGCTGAACAGACCCATTCCAATAAGTCCGCCGAATATAGTTCCGAAAAGACGGTTTCCGCCATTCAGCCATGAGTTTCCGAGGTCACTTCCCGTACCGAAAACTACTCCGATACAGGCGAATGTGGGGTTTCTATCAAAAATAAGGTATAAAAGCGTACATATAGCTGCGGTTATTGCGGTTTTGATTCCTCTTGTTCCAATGTGTATCTTCTCGTGATGTACTGCGTGGTTCATAATATTCCTTTCAAAAATAGTATACGTCTCTCATATTTAACATATTTTGAGAACAGCATTCACTATTATAGTCCAAATCAAAGTGGCAGTCAAGTTTTTTTGCCAATTTAAGACCCCGTTTTACATTTTTCCATATTATGAACAAAATACAGACGATTTTCCACTATTTTATTTATAATCATGTTTTAGCCATAAAAAAAAGGCGGTATACAACCACACGAGTTGTATATCGCCGTTTTTCTTATAAATTTACTGCTCGTCTACTTTTTCCATAGTCTTTTCGATGGTCTTTGGGATGAGCTTGGACATCTTCTTCATTGTTGATGCATAACCTGAGATGTCTCCACCTTCCTTACCGGCAAGAGAACCTACGCTAGTATATACAGACCCCCAGTTGAACATATATCCGAGGTCAAATATTCTTGTATTGAAGATGATATCAAGCATTTCGGAGGATTCTTCATCACGTGAACCTTTGCCCTTGAGTGCCTTGTCATAGTATGCGGGTTTAAGTGTATCAACGGATTCAGAAGAAAGTGCTTCAATAACTACACCGGTTCTTTCGAGGTCACGGTTGGTCTTGGGCACGATGATACAGTTAGCACAGTACATATGTACGAATGAGTGGTAGCTATCCTGAGCTTCATCATACTTAGGCATAGGAATAATACCAAAGTCTGTTTCCATTTCACGGAAGAGGGAAGCACGGTTGAGCCAGCAAATGTTGAACAATGCTCTGTCAGACTGGAATGTTACGTCCATGCACTGAGTCCATACATCGGAATAACCGCTTACGCCTTCAGCATAGAGAGTCATATTCCAGTTATTCTGAACCTTGAGTACCTTTTCGTACATTGCGATGTAATGTTCGTCCATTGAAGCATCAACGGGAACGTCATTTTCATCCTTTGTTATCATGGTATAGCCGGAACCTGAAATAAGTGCGAATGTTTCTGCATATTCACTCATTGCACCCCATACGTCGTTCTTTTCATCCATAATACCGTCACCGTTAGCGTCCTGTGCGGTAATTGCGGCGTACTCTGTGAGCTTATCAATAGTCCATGTACCGTTGTTTACCATCTCATAAAGGTTGGGAAGTCCGTTTGCGTCAGCCAGCTTCTTGTTAAAGAATACAGCTGCGGTAGCGTCATCATCCATTGTGAGCATATCACCCATTACGGAGAATACCTTTCCACCGAGAGACATCTGTGAAATAGAGTTCTGATCGTACCATTCACGGCTGAGATCCATATATGGAACTGTCTTTAAGTCGATAAGGTACCCGTTATTGATGAACGAAGATACAACACCTTCAGGCTTAAGTGTTGCCATATCATAGTCATCCGAACCAGATGCACAGCTCTGTGAGAATTCATTCTGCTGATTGAAGTAGTCGGCTACCTCGTATTCAACAAACTTTACACCGAATCTTTCGCTTACTCTGGAGTTTCTTTCGTATACAGCATCATTGATAGCTTCACCGTTCATCTCTTCTGCTGTAAGGTCTTTGGACTGCCAGTGTGTCATTGACTTACCTTTACCAAGCATACGGAATTCGTATCCACCGTAGTCTTTGTCGGGAAGATTTGCGGGAGCAGCTGTCGTATCTTCAGCAGTCTCTGTTTCCGCATCTGTTTCCGTGGAGTTTGCAGTAGTATTTGTAGGATTATTCGTACTGCCCTTTGTTTCTTCAGCTTCGTTCTCGGAACATGAGACGAAACTGCTCATGCACATTAATGCACATAAGATTAACGCAAGTGTTCTTTTCATCATTTCACCTCAAATAATGTATGATTAATCTGGTTAAGAAAAAAGAAAACAGAATGACCCATTTCAATCACTCTGCTTAATATTCAGTTGAATATTATTCGCACAACAAATACTGTTTATCATCCGAACCTCTGTACAAATCATATCTTTTTTCTGTTTGACATAATTATATCACGCATTTTACGTAATTTCAATAATTTAACCAAATTAATCATTTGTTTTTTAATAATTTTATACACCCAGCCAAAAAACGCAAAAAAAATCTCCCATACATCATTGTACAGGAGATTTGGTAAGAAAGGCGACACCCAGAATCGAACTGGGGAATAA
>CAYTLG010000061.1:0-10273 GCA_964438725.1 uncultured Ruminococcus sp.
GTTCTGACTTTCTGAGCTGAACTATGATTCTTGCAAGAAGTTCCTTGGTATCAAAAGGCTTTGCAATGTAATCGACCGCACCACCGAGCAGGAGAGACACTTTATCCTGAACATCTACCTTAGCACTAATAACTATAACGGGAATATCTTTGATATGAGGCAGGACTTCTTCACCTGACAATCCAGGTAACATGAGGTCAAGCAGTACAAGGTTCGGTCTTTGCTGTTCTAGCAGTAACAATGCCTCTGTTCCCGAATATGCACGAACAACGGAGTATCCTTCACGTGTCAGCACCTCCGTCAGCATATCGCCGATATAGATATCGTCATCAATTATTGCAATTGTAGTTTTCATGTTGTCCTCGTTTCACAGCTTCGGTTTATATGGAGCTATTATAGCATACGTATGTGTGAAAATCAAATTAAATCTATATGCTGCAACACAAACAAAAACACCCGTTATCGACTATATTACAATAACGAGTGTTTGTTTTGATTATGTATTGCTTGATTACATTATGCCCACGGGTCAGTTGCTTTAGGTGTGCGTACACCTGTCAGGAGATACTGTTCCCACAAGAACCATTTTCCGTCACTGCCACGCTTACGAAGCTTGATAGGACGAGGAGAATCAGCACCACCGCACGGAATAAACAGCTTCATATATCCCTCTTCATCATCGGATGTATGATTACTTTCGATGACTATTGTGTATGGCTGAGTGGGAGTGTAGTTGTTATCCGGTGTAGAACCTGCAAAATATGTGAACGGCAGATATGTCTTACCATCACGGAATCTGTCATTCAGGAACGATATATCCTGCCCATTCAGCGGACGTGGACCTCTTAGCCAGTTCAGCATTTCAGTTCCGATATTCTTATCTGCCGCATAAGCACACAGAGCAAGAACTGTCAGAGCTGCTGTTTTAAATGGAGTATCAAGGTCGGCTTCGGGAAATGACTGCATTTCTGCAAGGCTTTCGGGGAGAGCTGTAAAGGTAAATGTTTCACGCTTGTTTCCAACCGACTGCACTGCACTTGTTACAGCCTGCTGTGCTGTATTTTTTAATCTATCGAAAATGCTCATAGCAATTCCTCCATTATTTTTTCCATGTTTTCCTGATTTGTTCAGACGTCTATCAGAACTTTCCTCCGCCTCCACCGTGTGTTGTACCCGATGAGGATTTATGTGTACTGCTTCCGCCGGATGAGCTACTGTTCTGTTTTGCTGTCTTTGTTACCGTATGATACAAGAAAAGGTCTCGGCTTTCGGTGATGTTCATGCTTTCTTTCTTAACGTAGCTGTTAGCCGCAGCCTGTGAGCGTACCGTTTTCAGCTTGTTTTTCATGTTTCCGACGATAGCCTTAGCTATTATGAATCCAATAACAAGTGATATGGGTATCCAGATAAACGACAGCTTCTGACGCGGCAGATTTCCTCGGTCAAACGGTTTATCGGTTCTCGCCTGAGTAATAAACTCATCACAAAGATCAGCGTATTTACTGAACGCAGCTGCATAATTACCGTATGAAAGCTCGGACTTAATCTGTTCTCCTATGTACTGAATACCTGCATCAGTAAAGGCTGTAATTCCGTAACCGCAGGTCGAAATATACCAGTCGTTATCCTGAATGCTGATAAGGAGCATAAGACCGTCACTTCTTTCACCGTATCCGAACTGACACTGCTCATAAAGTAGGTCGGCATACTCTACTACCGAATAACCCTCAAGTTCATCCGTAGTTGCAACGGTAATGTCCATATTCTGGCGGATACTTATCTCATCGAGTTTATCTATAAGCATTGCTTCTTCACTGTCTGTCAGAAGGTCAGCCATATCTATAACACGATAGTACATATCGGCAAATCCGTCAACTGCAAATACAGGAAGTGCTGTGCTGAGGCAGATGGTAATGACAAACAAAATTACAGATATTTTCTTTTTCATTATTGCATCTCCTTAAAACATTCCCAACATATGTAGCAAAAGAACCGCACAGTATGTTGCAGCACCGAATGCCGCAGTTAATCCGAGAGTCCACTTTGTTGCGGCAGACTTATCAAGAGGCAGATCTCCGACAAACTTTCCGGTCTGTCCGTTCATTGCGAAAACATACTTATTTCCATTCCAGGTTGTATTCAGAATCCACACAGGATAAAGAGCATACTTTGCTTTTCCACCGTGGAGCTGGATATAGCTGCTCTCAGGCTTTGCGGTCGAATATCCCTGGAGAGTTGCGGCAAATGCATCCTCTGTCGAGCGTTTTACACGTGTGTTTGCTCTCTCAATGCTTTGCTCTGCATCTACATCGTATTTGTCAGCAAGATATCCTGCAAGATACGCTGTCTGGAAATCGACTGCTCCGCTTAGGTCAAATGGCTCTATGGATTCCATAAGGTCATCGGCCATTTTTGTCGAGCCGTCAACGGGAACACCGCTGAAACCTATACTACCGCCCCTGCTGACTGAAAAATGTTGGGTTTCCGTGTATACGTAATTGATATCGCTCCAGTTACGGATTTTGGTCGCACGATAACGAACCTGAGCATCGACATCTGTGTCAAACAGCCAGAACGGAACATACACACCCTTTATCTCATCTATGTGATTCTGATCCTTGAATATCTTCGGAAGCAAGGTTTTTCCGCTTATATGCTTCATCAGATTTTCCTTTGCCGCTTTTTTATCCAGCTTAAAAGGAATGACGATATCAGGCTTTAATGCACCCGAAAACTGTCCCATCATAACAACGGGATTTCCGCAGAACGGGCATGATGTAGCCGCAGTTGTTGCATCTCCGACTATTTCACCGCCACACGATTTGCATACATATGAACGAAGTCCGTCAGCCTCACCCTCCTGCCATTCCGAACCCGCAGATGTTTCCCACTGCATATCATCCGCTGTATCGTTACGCAAGTCAGCATCATATCCCGCAAGCGTTTCCATATCATATTCGGTTTCACAGAATGGGCATTTCATTTTCTGCAATGTGCTGTCAAAGGCGATAGCACCACCGCAGCAAGGACACTTATATTCCTGTAAGGTTGCCAAAGTGTTCCCTCCTTTCGTGTTTATCTACTTAGCTTATCCCTTGAATGCAGCCAAAGCTTCGTCAGCCTTACGAGCTAATTCTGTTCTGTCGCCCATAACTGCCATATCAACAGCTTCTCCGGCAGCAGCAGCCTTTTCAGCCGCATCATCAGCACCGCTCATTACTGCTTTCATGCCTGCCGCAACACTGCCGATAGCATTTATCTGCTGCTTCCATGTATTCTTCGCATTGCTCCATTTCTTTTCGATACCGAATAACTTGTTGAAATACTCTACGAATGCTTTGTAATCACCTGTGCCACTGAGCTTTTCATGGAATTCGTACATTCCCTCTGTATTTGCAAATGTTACTCTCATGGTCTTTACGGTTTCTGTGCCGTTGCTGGTTTTCTTTTCATCTTCTTCGTATTCGTAATCTCTAATGTCGGCAATACGATATACACAAGCACGTGTGGTCTTTCCGAAAAGCATGAACTTATAGTCAACCTGAGTAACAGCCATAAGTCCGATATCAGCTGCTATATAGATATTACCTGTAAAATTATGGAGCTTCTTTTCCTTATTCTTTTCCTTGAGCTTCGGTACAAAATACTGTTCCCAGAGTTTAGTACCTCTTTCGACCTGAGCGATATGAGCCTGCACCTGATTAAGGTCTGCATGAACATAGTCAAAAATCTTCATTCCTTTGGAGCGGCAGTTCTTACGGCAGATATAATTTCCGTCCGCCAGTTTCTGTGCCTGAAATACATTTACTTCAGCTCCGCATATTGCACACTTGTTAGCCATTGTCAGTTCTCCTTTTCTGTTAATACCTTTTGGTTGTTATAATTTATTGTCGTTCAATTATTATCTGAATATTTTTCCGCAAGGTCGTAGAAAAACATTTCAAGCTCATCCTGTCTTTTATCCGCTGTGAGCTGTGTTCCATCTGAAAATGTCAATGCAAATCCATAGCTTGAACCGTCCGCTACGCCTTGGCTATTATATTTTGCTGTATTATTTTCAACAAATGCTATGCTTTCGTTTCGTTCGAGAATATCAAACACCTCTTCTTTTTCCTCTGCGGTCACGAGACAGTTTGAAATTGAGGTTTTACTCTCATACTCATTTGTAAAGCAGGAAGCCTCAAAGTACCACGAATCATCTTTACTATGTAGCAGAAATGAATAGCTATATCTTCTGTCCATCTCACCGCACGAAACCGATACTCCGACTATATCGGAAGCGGAATGTACTACCGACACGGGTTCTTTTTTGCATCCAAACAAACAGCATAATGAAGAAAGAAGGCTCATGAGTAATATAATACTTAATCTTCTTTTATTCATACGGTTAGGCGTCAACCCAGCTTACTACCGCATTCAGGGCAGAATTTCGATATATTTGCAGGGTCAGTGTTCTTCCATCCACAGTTAGTACAGAAATTCGGCTTGTTCTCTGGCTTAGGAGTTCCGCAGGAGGAGCAGAATTTACCGCTGTTCACCGCACCGCAAGTACAAGTCCATCCGCCTGTCTGAGCAGCTGTCTGTGTCTGAGTCGGCTGTGATGGCTGTGAAGTCTGAGATATTGACTGATTCATAAGCAGTTCGCTTATCTCTTTTATCTGGAATTCACACTCACGATATTCAGGAGCATACGGGCTGTCGGGTCCCGGTGTACCGTTCAGTTCAACCTTGATTTCATCGAACCACGGAGAATCCACAAATATCTTTAATATAAATGAATACTCGTACTCATATCTGGGCGGTACATAGCTCTTGTTTTTGCCTTCATCGTCCTTGTAATAAAGCTCGTTCTTACGTTCTTCTACATTTGACTGGATATTTTTAACCTGAGAGAATGATATAAGGTCAGGATTTTCGTCTTTCCAGTCACTGAAGAAGGTTACGATAAACTTCTTAGCAGCTGTATCGACAAAAATCTTCTTGGAACGGCCATATGTGCGGTCGGGGTGGAAATTATTCAGCTCTTCTGCGTTCTGTTCACGATAAGCAAGCTGTTCTTTTATTTCGGCAACGGTGGAATGACGACGTTCGCTGAACAGAGGTGACAGTTTCTTGGCACAGTTCTTACAAAGATTGCCATCCTCCAGCTTTCTGTTACCGAGAAGTCCTATCTTATCACCACAGACATCGCAGTATTTTTTATCGAAAAGTCCCATTATGTACCTCTCTAATTATATAATATCTCCATCGTCAAAGGGGTCACCGCATTCGGGACAGAACTTCGGAGGTTTTACGCCCTTTTCAGGTTCCCATCCACACTTGTCACAACGATACTGAGGAACACCTGACGGCTTTTTAGAACCGCAATTCTGACAGAACTTACCCTTATTTACAGTACCACAGGAGCAGGTCCAACCATCTGTATCAGCAGGTTTCGGAGAACCGCATTCAGGGCAGAACTTTCCGGTAGCCGTAGCTCCGCATGAACACTTCCATACACCTGCCTGTACGGGTTCTGGCTTCTTGGTTCCGCATTCGGGGCAGAATTTACCGCTTACTACCGCACCGCATGAGCATTTCCAGCTATCCTGTGCAGGAGCCTGCTGTGCCTGCTGCTGCCCCATAGCAAACAGATTCTGAGCATTCATACCACCTGCTCCTGCTGCCATATTGAGTCCCATAAAGCCTGTCATAGCACCTGCTTCATTGGAGGCTGCGGCTTTCATAGCATCTGCCTGAGCACCTACGAGAGTTGCTGCTGCCATTGTGGGGTCACGCATGATAGCAGTACGCTGTGCCTGCTTTATCATTTCAGCATCTTCGTCGGGAAGAGTAACTGAACCCATAGCAATGCTTACTACCTTCAAACCACGGAGCTCGCCCCATTTTGCCGAAAGTGTTGTGTTCATTGCTTCTTCAAGCTCTGTTGTATGTGTCGGAATCTGGTTCGGACGCATTTCGAGGTCGGAGAGCTTACCGAATGCAGGCTGTAATGCACTGATAAATTCGGTTTTGAGCTGACTGTCAAGCTCTTCACGATTGTATTCAGTAGTTACATTTCCGCACACGTTGGTGTAGAAAAGAAGCGGGTCTGCAATCTTATAAGAATATACACCTGAGCAACGGATGGAAACATCAATATCAAGACCTATCTTTGAGTCAACTACACGGAACGGAATGGGGTTGGGAGTTCCGAACTTGTTGTCTATAAGCTCTTTTGTGTTGAAATAGTATACACGCTGATCCTTGCCTGTATCACCACCATATGTAAAACGCTTTCCTATGGTCTTGAACGTAGCCTTAATGCTGTCTCCGAGGCTTCCCGCAAATATTGACGGTTCAGTAGATGTATCATATGTAAATTCACCGGGTTCGGCACACACTTCAACTATCTTGCCCTGCTCGACGATTATCATGCACTGACCATCAGCAACAGCAATTCCTGACCCGTTTGTAATGATATTATCATTGCTCCTTGTGTTGGTTGAACGTCCGCTTACACGCTTTTCGCCCTTTCTCATCAGGACATCTTTGGGTAACGCTTCGCAGTAGAAAAACTCTTTCCACTGATCCGCAAATGTTCCTCCGATTGCTCCGATTCCTGCTTTAATAAGTCCCATAATAATGACTCCTTTCGCTTAATCATTCTTAATTAATTATTTCTTTGTATTTCACCGACATAACATCGGAAGTTTAACGATTGCTATAACTAAGCCTACTGATTTATCCGACAGCATTCGGATCTATCCACTGAAGTCCGACAGCCTGCCATCCTTTAGGAAATACAGGAAGTACTGCGTTGCACGCTTCATCAGTCACGAGCAATATTTCATCTCCCGCAGGTGAGGCCAGCAGTTTATATGACTCCGATATCTCAGAACAGCTTTCAAATGCTAATCTATCCAAACAGTTTACAAGCGACATATCAACATACAGTGTACTTGCTTTTTCAGGATCTGTTTCTATACGCCAGTTACCGGACCACTCAGCCTGAACTTTTTCGGAATCACTGTAATAGCATTCAAGTACGACATCACCGTCATAGGTTTCATTTTCGGCAAGACGGAATGTAAGGTAATAGCTTACACTTTCCTCCACTTGCGAATAAACCCACGTTATACCGTTTTCATCATATGCAAGCCCAACAGGTGTTAAACCGAGCCAGCCATTTTCATACCATGTATCAAAATCATATGTTGGTTCAATTATTAAATTGCCAATATCCCATGACAGAAGTCTGCGAGCGTCTCCTACAAGTATATCGGGATAATTAAAATCGTCAAGTCTCGGTTCCCAGTTGTACTCTTTGCCATCCTTTGTTTTTATAGTCACAACGGTATCTGCGGTATGTGCATCTCCGTCATGGCTACAGAAAACAAGTATCGGTTCTCCGTTCTTTGCTCTATACAAAACTTCGCCGCTTGCAAGGTCACTTACAAAAATTGACGATGTATTCTCTCCACCAACAACACAATACAAATGTCCGCTGTTTCCAATAGTATGAGCTTCATCAATTTCCGAAACAAACGGATAGCGGTCTGCATAATAAGTTGCTGAGTGTTCGTACCACTGTACAAAGTCGATTCCCGTTTCTTCTACATATTCATAATATCCTATGTAGCACATACCAAACTCTGCAGGTTCAGACGGTACATCTCTCATTTCTTCACGCAACACATCAATAGATGTTCCACCTGTCTTCGAGAACTGCTGGCTTTCAGTGTACGGAACACTTTCGTCATCTTTAAATTCATATTCCACTGTCTCAGTAACTAAATCAAGTGTAACATTATACTCACCTTCCGGGAATATAGGAAGTACTGTATCGTTAGTATCATAGTCTTCGGCAACCAAAGTAATGCATTCACCGCTCTGTGGAGCAAGAAGCCAGTACATTCCCGATGCCAAAGAAATATCTTCATAGGCTGCCATATCTGCCCCGTCTACGAGATTCATGCGATATAGATAAAGCAAGCTCGGCATTTCCAGTGAGGTTTCAATCTTCCACAAGCCACGCCACTCTGCCTGAAGCTCATCAGAACCCAGGTAATAGCAATCAAGTATTGCCTCACCCTCAAGGTGGTCATCGTTTTCTGCAATATTTAAATTCAATATGTATCTCGCATCATTGTTCAGGTCTGTAATACTCCAGCTTGTGCCATTTTCGTCATATGCAAGACCAACAGCGGTAAGACCTCTCCAACCAAGTTTAAGCCAACCCTCGAAATCATAAATCGGTTCTTCAAAGACGTTTCCAAAATCCCATGATAATAATCTATATTCTTTGTCTACAAGAATATTGGGAAAAACCATATCGGGATATGATCTTTCGCTCAGTGTAGGTTCCCACACATACTCATTTCCGTCCGTTGTTTTTATTGTTACAAACGTGTCGGCTTCCTGTGCATCACCGTTACGATTACAGAAAACAAGAAGCGGGTCACCGTTCTTCGACTGATAAAGCAGTTCTCCTGTTTCAAGGTCATTTACGGATATGGTCGAATCGGGATCCTGTGCTATAATGCAGTACAGGAACCCTCTTTCACCGACGATGTGTGTTTTATCTATCTCAGGAATAAATGCATGATAGCGATTTGGCATAATCTTCATCACACTTATAAGCCATTCATCAAGCTCGCCATGCATACCATCATCGAAATAAGGACCTACATACGCCATTCCGAATATTGCAGGCTCTGACAGAACTGTGGCCATCTCTTCACGCAAAAGTTCAATTGATTTCAGAGCTTCTTCCGAAAACTGCTGACTCTCTGTCTGCTGAATGTCGGCTTCGTGTTGTGTTTCTTCTTCACCCTCTGCTGCCGTTTCTTCGGTTTCCTCCTCTGTTTCGGATTCAGACTCAGTTTTCTCGTTATCTGTTTCAGTATCACTTTCGGTTTCGGTAATAACTGTGCTTATGTAATCAATAACTTGTTCTTCACAGGAACCCAGACAAAACGTTAGGCACGCAAGCAAGAGTACACCGATTTTTGCATTTTTCATATTGCCAACTCCTTTTTAGACCAAAATTGAAGTAACACTTTAATCTTCTATATATCCACACTTCACTTCGCTATTGACTCAACAAAAACGATGTGCTATAATTAATTTGCAGATTAATGGGGTTGACTCTGTACTTCATTGGCGTGCAGACAGAGTGCTTTATGAATGAATTGCAGTTCATCCGTAAACGGGTACCCCTCTCGACTTCGAAAAAATCGGCAAGACCTTTATACCCTCCTTTGGCCACCTTGCATATTCATTATAAGGATTTCTTTTTGATTTGTCCCCCCCAAAAACCCCCGAATTGATAGGAAAACTCTAAAAAATATAGTTTTTTCTCGTAATTTTAGGTGGTATATGGCAGGAAAAACAACTACGTTATCCGATTAACAGTATTTTAGGAGGTACTTATGAGAAAACTGACCGCAGTGTTGATAGCTTGCATTTTTGTGCTGACATTACTTAGCGGATGCTCGAAAAAAACAATGCTCGACCCGTCTAATCCTATCACCCTAACGATGTGGCACGTATATGGAGAACAGGCTGATTCCCCTATGAATCGTTTGGTAGAAGAATTCAACCGAACAGTCGGAAAAGAAAAAGGAATCATCATCAACGTATCATTAATGTCATCAACAACACAGATTGGTGATAAACTGCTCGCCTCAAAAAATGGTGAAGTAGGGGCTATGGAAATGCCAGATTTGTTTTTCTGCCATAACAACAATATAAATGAGCTCGGTGCCGATATTGTGCTTGATTGGCAGGAAATTTTCGCCAAAGAAGAATTAGATAGTTACGTTCCCGATTTTCTGGAAGACGGTATGGTTGACGGAAAGCTGTCTGTTTTTCCGATATCTAAATCCACTCATCTGCTCTTTATCGCAGGAACACAGTTTGAGCGTTTTTCTAGTGCAACCGGTGTGACATACGAGAGCCTTTCCACATGGGATGGGTTCTTTGATGCTGCCGAAAAATATTATGAATACTCCGCCGGAAAGCCTTTCTGTGCGTTCGATTTTCCCATTCGTGCGGTTGAACTTAACGCAATGGAAAAGGGTGTCGAAGATTTTTATACCGATGACGGATGGTATAATTTTGAAAACGATGGTTTTAAAGAATCATGGTTTGAATTTGCAGAAGCCATTGCAAAGGGACACATAATAGTATCGGACCTTTACTCAAATACGCAGGTAATGACAGGCGAAGTAATGGCAGGTCTCGGCTCATCTGCGTCAATACTGTATTACAATGATACCGTAACATACCC
>CAYTLG010000062.1:0-10202 GCA_964438725.1 uncultured Ruminococcus sp.
ACGTGCTGTAAGACGTTCAAGAACCGGTATAACATATAAGAAAAAGCCTGTTTCGTTCATTTTCGCAGGTCCCACCGGTGTCGGAAAAACCGAGCTTGTAAAGGTACTTGCGGCAGATCTCTTTACTTCTCCCGATGCACTCATTAGACTTGATATGAGCGAGTTTATGGATAAGTTCTCGGTGTCTCGTATAGTAGGTTCACCTCCCGGATATGTAGGCTACGATGATGCAGGTCAGCTCACAGAGAAGATACGCCGTCATCCTTATTCGGTAGTTCTCTTTGATGAGATTGAAAAGGCTCATCCCGACGTAATGAATATCCTGCTCCAGATTCTCGATGATGGTATAATCTCCGACTCTCATGGAAAACAGGTTGACTTCTCTAATACAGTTATCGTTATGACAACAAATGCGGGAAGCACATATGCAAAGAACCGTGTCGGATTTGCAGAGTCTGAAAAAGCAGTAGTAGAGGATAAAACAAGACGTTCTCTTGAAGAGTTCCTTAGACCCGAGTTTATCAACCGTGTAGATGAAATAATCACATTTGCACAGCTCACCGAAGAAAACTTTAAGTCGATTGCGGATATAATGCTCTCCGACCTCAAGGGAATACTTGATACAAAGGGTATTGAATCCGAAATAACCGAGGCGGCACGTGACCTTGTAGCACAGAAGTCGTATTCAGTGAAGTTCGGTGCAAGAAACATGAGACGACTTATTCAGACCGATATAGAAGACAAGATTGCGGAGCTTATAGTAAAGAAGCGTGGTCAGCTTGATAAGCTCACGATAGATGCCGAAAACGGTGAAATTACAGTAAAGTGATCGGATAGAATAACAGCATGAAAGCAAAAAATGACTGGCATCTTCTGACTGACAGTGAAGCTCTTGCAAGACTGTCATCGGATATGTATAAAGGACTTGACGAGCGTGCAGTCGGAAAACGAAGACGTATCTATGGCAAAAACGCTCTGTGGCAGGTTCAGCGACCGCAAAATTCACCGGGTATGTTTGCATCGGTGTTCGATATTGCGACTCTGCTTTTGCTGATAAGTGCGATATGTGCGGCAATGTTCGACAGAGGACAGGAGGCAGGGCTTCTTACCGCTGTTCTTGCCGTCGGAGTTCTTCTGCGTGCGATTACTTTCATCCGCTCTGAGGTAATACTCGAAAATGCGGCAAGAAATAAGATACCGTCGGTTTCGGTTATACGCAGCGGAAAAGTACGTCTGATACGTGCTTCCGAGGTCGTGGTCGGAGATATAGTTTTCCTTGAAGCAGGAGATACTGTTCCGTGTGACGGTCGTGTCCTTGCGGATGATTCTGTGACAGTTACGGAAAAAGGAATAACGGAGAATAAAACTCCGCTTAAAAAATTCAATTCCGTGATAAAGTTAGCTGATGGAAGTCACGATGTGCCGTGTGAGTTTCGCTCGAATGTGCTGTTTGCAGGCTCTGCGGTGCTTTCGGGAAGTGTGAGAATGCTTGCCGTAGCTACCGGTGACGATACACTTGTTTCGATGAAGCAGGGTGGACTTGAGATAGAGTGCGGAGAAATAGTCGAGATAGAAAAACTTCGTGACAGAAGCCGAACGGTGTCACTTGTTATGCTGGGTTGCGTAATGCTCCTTACATTCATATCTATGCTTGTCAAGGATAGCATTGACCTGCCTGAGCTGTTTCTTTCGTCAATGGCGATGGCTGCGACTGCTATGAGTGAGTTTCTTGTCGTTATCGGGTATATTATATTTTCCGTTGCTGTACGTGACTGTTCAGACCCGTCATGTAATATCGGCGGAGAGAGAAGAAAAAAAGCATCCGCAGGAGTTATACGTACACCCGAAAAGCTCGGCGGAATCAGCAATATAAACAAGCTCGTGTTCTGTGACTCGTCTTTCTTTAAATCGGGTGAGGCGGTAATGTCTGCGTGCTTCGTTGACGGAAAGCTGATAGAGGGTGCGGAAATAAAAAATTCTTCATCGGTAGAACGACTTCTCGATTTTGCACAATCTGCGTCACTCGGAATGAATAACGGACTTTCAAGCGGCGGACAGACTCAGAACAGCACTACATCAGCAGAAAAGCTAGTGCATCTTGCACTTGACCACTATACAAAGCTGTGTGGGCATAATATATCGACTTCAACCGCACTCGCAGACCACAGAGACCACAATGCTGATGGTGCAATGGGGATGGAGACATCTCTTGTACTGCTCGATGGTGAGTTTTATGCACTTTCCTGCGGTAATATAGACGATGTTGTACGTTGTTGTACATATATAGAAATAGACGGTGAGACAGTTGAACTTGACAACGAAATAAAAAAGAAGATATTCACTGAATGTGCCAAGCTCGAAATAAGCAGCGGACGTGTACTTGCGGTTGCCAAAAGAGCCTCCCAGTTCCAAAGCTTGCTCAGACTTCCCGTGCTTACACAGTACATGACGTTTGTGGGATACTTTGCTATAACCGAAAAGGAAGAAAACCACGCACGTGAGAATATTGCATACATCAAAGAAAATAATATATCTCCTGTGATATTTACGAGAAATTCTCAAGCTGACTATTATTATTTGAGAAAGCTCGGACTTTTCGACCGCTCAACACGTGTTGTAAGCTATGATAAGCTCGACAAGATACCGCCGCAGGGAGCTGTTGTTTCCTTCGATGGAATGAGTGAGCGTGAATTTGCGACATTCTCCGCACAGCTTATGAAAAAAATCGGCGGAGATGATACACTGGCAGTCGGAAAAAGCGTTTGGAATTCGGGTGTCCTGTCCGAAAGCGAGTTTGGTGCTACGGTTTGTGCCTCAAGCGTAAGAAATATTCCCGAAATGCTTGCACGACATTCCGATGCAGTTGTGTATCCGCATGAAAACAAAAACTCAGCCGGTGGACTTGACGGTGTGATGCGTGTACTTAAAACATCAAAGCGTGTAATAGGAAACGTGTCTGCCTCGCAGTTCTACCTTATAGTGTCGCAGATAGCACGCCTCATCGTTATGATAGTTTCGGTATGCTTTGATTTGCCGTCATTATCACCTGTGTTCATACTTGTGTGGGGTATGTTGTTTGATTTTGTTGCTGTACTTGTTATGGCATTCGGTGACGGCTCTATGAGAAAACGACCGCATATACGTCATGATGCAGTGTATATGGCAATATTCGGAGTGATTTGGGGTGCGGCTCTATCGGCAGTCGGAATTGTAACTCAGCTTGTATTTGACTCAGGTGAGGCTGCGTCAGTTTTGGCGGGAGCATCGCTTTTGTCGGGACTTGCACTTGCTGAATTTGCAATGAAGCCGAAAATCCGTATATCATACTATAATAATTCAGATGTGCTGTTCATTTTTGTAGCAGTCATTTTATCCGCTATACTCATGCTTACCGAAACAGGTGCAGGAATATGTGGCGGAAGTGCGGCAGGATTATCATCACTTATAGGACTTGCTCCGACGGCGGTGATAATAATTGCAAGCATAATTTTCAGATATATTTCAAATAAAAAAACGGAAGACAAGAAAGAATCGGAAAACTGAACCTCCGATTTTTTCTTTGGAGAATCAGATGAAGAAAACAGTAGTCGGAATAATAGCTCATGTTGACGCAGGTAAAACTACACTTACGGAAGCAATGCTGTATGCTGCGGGAAAGATTAAAAAGCAGGGCAGAGTAGATAAACGAAATACCTTTCTCGATACTCATGAGCTTGAGCGAGAACGAGGAATAACAATATTCTCAAAAACCGCTCGTATGGAGTATGGAGATGGTGAAATGATACTCCTTGACACTCCCGGACACGTTGATTTTTCAGCAGAAACCGAGAGAGTTTTGTCAGTGCTTGACTGTGCTGTGCTTGTCATAAGCGGAAGTGAGGGTGTGCAGGCTCATACAACAACTCTCTGGTCGCTTCTGAGAAATCATCGTATTCCGACATTTGTTTTTGTTACGAAAATGGATCTGGTCGGAAGTGACAGAAATGCGGTCATGCGTGATATCGTAATGTCATTCGGAAGTGAAGCTGTTGATTATGATTCTTCCGATAGAGACGAGCATATCGCACTTCTTGATGACGGACTGTTTGATAAATATCTTGAATCAGGTGAAGTGAAGAAAGAGGAATCCGCACGACTTGTAGGTGAATGTAAATTATTCCCATGCTATTTTGGAAGCGGACTCAAGCTCGATGGCGTGGAAATGCTGCTTGATGGACTTGATTCACTCATGCCTGAGAAAGAATACGGTGACGGATTTGCCGCTAAGGTTTATAAAATCGGACATGATAATCTCGGAAACCGACTTACATACATGAGAATAACCGGCGGTACGCTTTCAAACCGTCAGCTGCTTGAGTATACAATAAATGAAGAAAAAATCAGCGAAAAGGTCAGCGGAATCAGACTGTATTCAGGAGTAAAGTTTGAATCGGTCGATAGTGTCGGTGCAGGTGACATATGTGCGGTAACAGGACTTACCAAAACATACGCCGGAGAGGGACTTGGAGAAGAAGCAGGTGACGCAAAACCATCGCTTGTGCCTGTCCTGAGCTACCGTTTACAGCTGCCGAAAGAGGTTTCGCCTGTTACTTTTCTTCCAAAATTGCGTGAACTTGAGGAAGAAGAACCACTTCTCGGTATCGTTTGGAATGAAAGATTCAGTGAAATAGATGCACATATAATGGGACAGGTTCAGACAGAAGTGCTTGTCAGACTTATATCGGACAGATTCGGTGTCGATGTCGAATTTACAGATGGTCGCATAATGTACCTTGAAACGATTTCAGACTCAGTCGAAGGTATAGGACATTTTGAACCGCTCAGACATTACGCAGAGGTGCATCTGATGCTTGAACCGGGTGAACGTGGAAGCGGACTTGTGTTTGACTCGGATTGCAGTGAAAATCTTCTTGATACAAACTGGCAGAGACTTATTCTGACCCACCTTGAAGAAAAAACTCATCTAGGAGTAATGACAGGCTCACCGATAACCGATATGAAGATAACGATAGTAAGTGGACGGGCTCACTTGAAGCATACTCAGGGAGGAGACTTCCGTGAATCAACATATCGTGCGGTTCGTCAGGGACTTATGACCTTGCGTGAAAAAGGAGCGACAGTTCTGCTTGAACCGTACTATTCGTTCAGATTGGAAATGAGCGGAGAATATGTGGGTCGTGCGATATCGGATATTACAGCAAAATACGGTACTGTCGATGAACATGACGTAAATGAAGAAGTTTCGGTTTTGCGAGGACGTGTTCCTGTGTCGGAGCTTGGAGACTATGCGGGTGAAGTTGCGGCATATACTCACGGAAAAGGCAAGCTGTCACTTCAGTTTGAGGGATATTATCCATGCCACAACACGGAAGATGTCCTTGCAGAATATGCTTATGAGCCGACAGCAGACCTCGACAATACACCCGACAGTGTTTTCTGTTCACATGGTGCCGGATTCGTTGTTCCGTGGAATGAAGTACCGTCATATATGCACATAGAAGCAAGGAAAATCGCTCAGACTGTCGAGGACGCTCCGATTTCCGAACCTCGTGTCATTCAACAGAATATCAACATAGATGACCGTGAGCTTGAAGCAATAATGGAGCGTGAGTTTGGACCTATAAGGCGACCTGTGTATTCAGAACCTCGAAAAATGGTCATAGTCAACGAACGACCTCAGAAGAAAAAACGCTCGCTTTACATAGTTGACGGATATAACGTGATATTCGCATGGGATGAGCTTTCGGCGATAGCACAATACGACCTTGAGGGTGCAAGAGAACAGCTGTGTTCCATACTTGCGAACTACAAGGCGTTTACAGGACGTGATATAATCCTTGTGTTTGATGCGTATAACGTAAAAGGTGCGGTGAGACGTAAACTTGACTATAAGGGAGTTACTGTCGTCTATACAAAAGAGGACGAGCTTGGTGACACATACATAGAAAAGCTGGTTTACGAGATAGGAGAGGATCACTCAGTCAGGGTGGTTACATCGGACGGAATGATACAGCTTCAGGCACTGCGTTCGGGAGTTCTCAGAATGTCAGCACGTGAGTTCCGTGAAGAAGTGCTTGCTAACGATGCTGAAATAGACAAAATACTGAAAAAGCTCAGAGAAAAGAAATAACATAAAATACCTCACAGGCATATCATGATAGAAAAAGTACCTGTGAGGTTTTATTATGCTTGTAAACAGAAGATATGACAGAGGCAAGGCAGTGACATATGCAAGAAGATGGGCATTCGACCGTAGTCCTTTGTTTGAGAGCTTTAATGGTATCGGCGGAGACTGTACTAATTTTGTGTCACAGTGCGTGTACGCCGGAAGCTGCGTAATGAACTATACCCGTGACTTTGGATGGTACTATGTTTCTCCGACAGATAGAGCTGCTGCCTGGAGCGGAGTTGAGTTTTTCTATACGTTTATGACTGAAAACGCAGGAGCAGGACCGTACATGAGCGAGGCTGATGAAAATGAGCTTGATTTGGGAGATGTGATACAGCTTGGCAGAGCGGACGGTGACTATTTTCATACGCTCATTGTTGTAGGAAGAATAAGAGGTGAGTATCTTGTGGCGGCACATTCAAACGATGTATACGGTCATCCGCTCTCAGCCTATGATTTCGAGAGAGTCAGATACCTTCATGTAAATGGCGTTCGTGCCGATATACAGACAGATTGTTTTGATGACCTGATACGTGGCGAGAGAATATGACTTGTAATGTAATTATTGCAATCGGAAAATTTGATAAAGCTATTGACAAAACAAAATATGTGTGGTATAATGGTAAGGTAATCGGGGTGTGGCTCAGTCCGGTAGAGTGCTTGGTTCGGGACCAAGAGGCCGCTGGTTCGAATCCAGTCACTCCGATGATAAAAACTCTCGTTATTTTTTCGGATAGCGAGAGTTTTTTGTTTTTTCAATACCGCCTGCATAGGAACTTGTCCGTTATAAAATGGAATGATGGTCTGTCGGGCTTTTTTATTTTTGCACTTATATGAAGATCCTCTGCCGATGGCTTCAGTGGTTCGTTCGGATGGGCATGGGCTGTGAAAACATCGTTTGTGTCGAGGTGTATGTCGCAGTTTTCGCTTGATCCTATCGACATTTTATGTTTTATTGGTGACAGAAGATTCCATACCGATATGAACGCTAACCCGAATCCGCTTCTTTTGTCTATATCGCATCGCTCGTTCATGATATACGCTGCTGTTTCAATAAAAACGTCATTTTTCATGTGGGTCGAGTTCCTTTCAATGGTATGGATTTCTTGTTCTTGATATTAAAAATAATGTTCACACAAGAATAATTGAACAAAAATACTGTGAATTTGATAATATACATATATTTAACACATTAAACTGGGTAAATGTCTATTGACAATAAACTTCTGTTCATGTATAATATAATCACATAAAGAACAAATGTTGTACAGAACCATGTGGAGTGCTTGCTATGAACAGAGCTATGTATTCGGATTATGCTATGGTGCGGGATCGTGTAATCCTTCACTGTGACCTAAATAATTATTTTGCATCAGTCGAACTACTTGATAAACCGCATTTGAAAAATATGCCTGTGATAGTCGGTGGCTCGAAAGCGGAACGTCATGGGATAGTGCTTGCTAAAAATTATCCCGCAAAGTCTCTCGGAATTATGACGGGTGAGTCTGTTTCCACTGCACTCGGAAAGTGTCCGTCGCTGACTGTGCTTGAGCCGCATTACGACAAATATCTTGATTATTCACGAAGAGTACGGGAGATATACAAGCGTTATACCTGCCTTGTTGAAGCTATGGGTATTGATGAATGCTTTCTTGATGTGACAGGCAGCGGATATCTGTTCGGTTCGGGGGAGAGAATAGCAAACGAAATACGTGAATCCGTTAAAGCAGAGACGGGACTTACAATATCGGTCGGAGTCTCTTTTAACAAGGTATTTGCGAAGCTCGGTTCCGATATGAAGAAACCCGATGCGATCACAATTATATCACGAGAGGATTTTCGCTCAAAGATATGGGGGCTTCCTGCATATGAAATGCTCGGTGTAGGTATGAAAACGTATAAAAAGCTGTGGGAAAGAAGTGTCAGAACCATCGGTGACATTGCACAGTGTGACCCCGAAAGACTCAGAACATACCTAGGAAAGCTCGGGCAAATGCTTTGGGTGTACGCTAACGGATACGAAAACTCTCCGGTCATGGAAGAAAACGAAAGATGTCCGATAAAATCTGTCGGTCATGGAACTACAACCGTCGCAGATCTTGACACGGAACGTGAGGTTTTTGATACAATTATCGAGCTGTCGCAGGAAATAGGTGCAAAGCTGCGTAAAAATCGCCTGAAAAGCTGTGGAGTTGCGGTCGGAATACGTGAAAACGACCTCACATCACGTGAATATCAGATGAAGTTTTCTTCTCCCACTCAGCTTACACGTGATATTGCAAATGGTGCAATGAAGGTGTTCCGTGAAAAGCATATATGGAGATGTCCGATTAGAAGTGTGACGGTTCGTGCTATTTATATTTTATCGGAGGACGCACCTGAACAGCTCAGTATGTTCAATGAAAACGAATATAAGCAAGATCTTCTTATGCTTGAAAAAACCGTTGACCGTATACGTGAAACTTACGGAGAACACAGTATAACCAGCGGCTCATATTTACGTAATAAGAAGTTGAATCCAAAGAGAATAGGGTTCGGTGACCACAGCGAGATATATTGAGGTCTCAGCGTATCTCCTGGTCGAGTGCATTAAATTCCTTTGAGTCGAAAAATTCTGTTATGCTGATGTCAAGTCCGTCACAGAGTATTTTCAGTGTCACTATGCCGGGGTTCTTACTTTTACCGTAGAGTATGTTCTTTATCGTCGATGGCGGAACTGCCGATTCGGTTGCAAGACGATGTATAGACATATTCTTTTCCTCACAAAGCTGTAACAGTCTGTTTCTGACTGCTGTATAAGTGTCCATTATTGGCTCCTGTTTCTTTTACTTAGTTACATATATAATTATAGTCTCAAGCAGAGGATTTAATGGGCTATATATGACACTAACGGGCTATAAAAAGACTATATCCGACATTATGACTTAGAAAATGACAAAAAACGACACGGGAAATCGACAAAAATCGTCTTTGGTATATTGTGCCGGGCTCGGTGAGTGAAAATAAAAGTAAATTTTCTTTAAAAAAAGCCACGAGAAACAATAATATTGTTGATTTTAAGCCGAAGTTGTTATATAATAATAGGTGAGCAAAATCCTAATAATAAGCAAAAAGGAGATATAACAAAATGAGCATTGAATACACACGCGAAGTTGAAGAAATGTGTGTCGTTGCAAAAGGCCCTCACCACGGTCCCGCTCCGATTCCGGAAGAAGGCAAATGGGTAAAGGCTTACGAAATTAAGGATATATCCGCATTCACACACGGTGTGGGTTGGTGTGCTCCTCAGCAGGGTGCATGCAAGCTCTCTCTTAACGTAAAGAACGGTATCATCGAAGAAGCTCTCGTAGAAACAATCGGATGTTCCGGTATGACTCACTCTGCGGCTATGGCTGCTGAAATTCTTCCCGGTAAGACACTTCTCGAAGCTCTCAATACTGACCTTGTATGTGACGCTATCAACACCGCTATGCGTGAACTCTTCTTACAGATAGTTTACGGACGTTCTCAGTCTGCTTTCTCCGAAGGCGGTCTTAACGTTGGTGCAGGTCTTGAAGACCTCGGTAAGGGTACTCGTTCACAGGTTGGTACAATGTATGGTACAAACGCTAAGGGTGTTCGTTACCTCGAAATGGCTGAAGGTTATGTAACAAGAATGGCTCTCGACGAAAACGACGAAGTTATCGGTTACGAATTCGTTTCTCTCGGAAAAATGACCGACTTCATCAAGCAGGGCATGGAGCCTAACGAAGCATACAAGAAGGCTATGGGTACATACGGTAGATTCGACGGTGCTGCTAAGTACATCGACCCCCGTAAACAGTAATTCAAAGGAGGACTTATAAAATGGCATTATTTGAAAGCTATGAAAGACGTGTTGACAAGATCATGGGTGTTCTTGCCGAATACGGTATCTCCTCCATTGAAGAATGCAAGGAGATCACACTCGCAAAGGGTATCGACTGCGATAAGATCGTTCGTGAAACACAGCCTATTTGCTTCGAAAACGCTGTATGGGCTTACACTGTAGGTG
>CAYTLG010000063.1:0-10063 GCA_964438725.1 uncultured Ruminococcus sp.
ATATCATAAAAGGCACATTCATGCAACCAAAGACGGAAAAATTTAACCGAAAGAAGTGTATATTGGCGTGTGGTGTTTCTGTTGCTATTGAATTTTCTTCGGATTTGTTGTATAATATAAAATAAGTATAGGTATAACATCATGTATAGCATGAAAGGTGTAAAAAATGGCTCACTTTCTCAGGAAAATTGGGATATTATCTCTTGTGCTTGCTCAGGCAGGTGTTCTTTCGTCATGTGCGATAAGCCTGCGTGACTCCCATACGGAGTTGAAGCTGCCCGATTATGAGACTGTGGAACGCTCAAAGAGCAATTTTGATGATAACGGAAGTTTTGCTTCATCAAAAGATCTTGAAGCTGAGTCGCAGAAAAGGGTGCGTGAGGACGATATCGCTGATGAGCTTAACAAAGTTGAACTAAACGACCCGTATGCAGGCGTTGATATCAGCTTTCTTGCGGCAGGGGACAATCTTGTCCACCCTAACATTTATACCGATGCATATTACAGAGGAAATGACACAAAACGCTACGATTTTCTGCCTATGTATTCAGAGGTTGCCGACATAATTTCGTCTGCTGATATCGCGTTTATAAATCAGGAGACAGTCATGGCAGGGGAAGAATATGGATACTCCGGTTGGCCTTGCTTTAATTCTCCACGTCAGCTTGGACTTGACCTTGTTACTCTCGGATTTGACGTTGTGAACATTGCAAACAATCATATGCTCGATAAGGGTGCATCGGGACTGGAGTCCACGATAAACTTCTGGAATGAACAGCCCGTTACACTGCTCGGTGGATACTTGAATAATGAAGATTACTCCACCGTTCGTACTGTCGAATATGATGGCGTTACTATTGCATTCCTCTCGTATACTCTTTCGACTAACGGAATCGTAAAAAGCTCGTCCTCCGATGTGGTGATACCGTATATTGATGACACACAGATACTTTCCGATATGGAAAAAGCAAGGGGAATGTGCGATATACTTATTGTATCTATGCACTGGGGAGACGAAAACAAGCAGACTCCAAATTCCGAACAGTACAGACTTTCATCTCTCATAGCAAATGCAGGGGCAGATGTTATCTTAGGTCATCATTCACACACCTTGCAGCCGATAGAATGGATAGAACGTGACGATGGAGAAAAAACACTTTGTATGTACTCCCTCGGAAACTTCGTAAGCGGAATGGCTGCTCCAGTAAATCAAGTAGGTGGATTTCTCTCATTTCATATCAAAGGTGATGGTGAGGGGGGACTTGAGATAGCAGAGCCTATGTTCATTCCGACCGTGTTCTACTATGGTATGGATTGGTATGAAACACAACTGTATCTCCTCGAAAACTACACCGAAGATATAGCTTCAAGACATGGAGTTGCAATATCCGGATATAGGCTTTCCGTATACGATGCAAAAGCGTTTGTTACCAACGTGATGGATGAAGAATTTTTACCAGAATATCTTAAAAACTGACGATAAACTATAAAGAAAAGGAAAATTATGGCAAAATACAGAAAAAACAAGATAAATGCGGCATTCACAGAAGAATGTGCCCGCATAGTAAGAGAAATAAAAGACCCTAGAGTAAGCGGTGAGATGATAACCATCATGAATTCCGATGTATCTGCTGACCTTAAATTTGCAAAGGTATATTTCTCTGTGTACGGTGAGTGCGACGAAAAAGAACTTAAAAAAGGTCTTAAATCCGCAACTCCGTTCATTCGTTCAAGACTTGCGGAAAGACTCAACCTCAGAATTACACCTGAAATTACATTTGTAAGAGATGAGGGCGTTCGTCACGGTGCTGAAATTGCTGCGATACTCAAGCAGATACACGACAGCGATGAAGCAAGAAAAGCCGAAAATGACTCCGATACTGTGGAGGAAGACGATGAATAATTCCCCGCAGGAGATGAACATTACCTACAATACCGTTACCCTTGAAGAAGCGGCAGATTCTCTCGGATGTGCGGAAAACACGCTTATTTTAACTCATGTGAATCCCGACGGGGACTGTATGGGTTCGGCGTTCGCACTCCGTGATATAATAATCGGACTTGGCAAGAATGCTTCCGTTGCAAATCCCAGCATTATTCCGAAAAGACTGAAATTTCTCTCATGTTCGGGGGATGAAGAATGTCCCGATGACGGCGATGCACTCCATATCGTTCCTACGGATGAAGAGCATATTGCAGAGTTTGACAGAATAATTTCCGTTGACGTAGCCTCACCGATACAGCTCGATAAAAATGAATTTCTTATTCCTAAGATAGACCTTATGATAGACCATCACGGAATGGGAGAAGCATTTGCGGCTAACTATATCGACCCCACAGCCTCCGCAGCAGGTGAAATAGTGTATGAAATGTACGCATATCTCAAAAACAGCGGTAAAATAGGCTCAATTCCCGATGCTGCAAGAAAAATGTATGCCGCAATAGTGTCGGATACAGGCAGCTTTAAGTTCTCGAACACTACTAAAAAGACACACAACATTGCCGCAGAGCTTCTTTCTGAGATAAATTCCGCAAACGATGGTGGAATGGATACTTCCGATGTGTGCCGTTCACTTTTCGGACAGAGAACCTTGAATGAGCTTATGGCTCAGATGCTTGCAATACAGAATCTTAGATTCTATAATAACGGAAAGCTCGGTGCAGTACTCTTTACTCAGGATATGCTCGAACAATCCGGACTATCAGATACGGATATTGGAAACGTAGTAGATACCCCCCGTGGAGTTGAGGGCGTTGTCGTTGGTATATCACTCAGACAGCTTTCGGATGACAGAAGACTTTACAAGGTTTCCTCACGTGCAAATGCCGAGGTAGACTGTGCTTCTGTATGTGCAGCTTACGGTGGTGGAGGACATACAAGAGCTGCCGGTTGCACTGTCGAAGCTGATTCTCCCGAAGAGGCACTTGCTGAAATGACACGTGCGTTTGGCGAAGCGGTTGAAAAGTACATCTCCGAGAGAGGAGTAAAATGATGGCGAAAAGTAATCCTGCTCTCGTGTCGGGAGTTCTTATAATCAACAAGCATGAGGGCGTTACATCACATAAGATAATCTCATCTTGCAGAAAGCTGTATGATACACGTCAGGTCGGTCATACAGGTACACTTGACCCTATGGCTACCGGTGTTCTGCCTGTTCTCATAGGACGTGCTGTAAAGGCTTCTGATTACCTTATGATGCACGATAAGGAGTACGTAGCCGAAATGAAGCTCGGACTTACTACGGACACGGAGGACATTACAGGAGAGGTGCTGACACGCAGTGACGAAATTCCCGATGAAGAAACGGTTCTTGAAGCGTGCCGTTCGTTCGTTGGAAAAATAATGCAGGTGCCTCCGATGTATTCTGCAATAAAGGTTGGCGGTCGTAAACTCGTCGATATCGCAAGAGAGGGCGGAGAAGTTGAGCGTGAAGCAAGGGAAGTTGAGATATATTCTCTGGATGCCGAAAAGGTATCCGAGGATACATACAGAATGCGTGTTGCCTGTTCGAAGGGAACGTATATCAGAACTCTCTGTGCGGATATAGGTGCAAAGCTCGGATGTGGTGCGGTAATGTCATCACTCGTAAGAACACGTACAGGTAACTTTACTCTCGAAGATGCCGTAACCGTAGATGAGCTTGACAACATGACGTTTGAAGAAAGACTTGCACTTCCTCAGCCTGTTGAATCACTTTTCACAGAGCTTCAGAAGATAAATCTCGTCGATTATTATGCAAAGCTGGTTCGCGGCGGTGCTAATATATTCCAGAAAAAGGTGAAAGCAAACGTGGCTGAGGGCGAGCTTGTGCGTCTGTGTACCCGTGGTGTGTTTATTGCACTCGGTCGTGGAGCTATTGTTGACGGTGTTCCAGTTATACGTCCGGAGAAGCTGTTTGTGCTTGAAGATCTCTCCAAAACGGACGAGGTATAAGGTTAAATTATTGTAAATAATCAAAGATTGTGTTCATTTAAAGACCGTTGTATGCTATAATAGTAAAATCAGGTATGATGTGATGTTATGAGAAAGTTTACTGATATTTTTGATAAGACCTATCTTCAGAAATGGCTTGTTTCGGTCGTAACTGGACTTCTCGCACTCGGACTTATGGTGTATATCGCATATCATATTTACGATATATTTTCGCCTGAGCTTGAGCTTGTAGATGCTGTTCCCACTACTGTGACGGAAACGATAACCGCAGACTCGTACATCATGCGTAAGGAAACTCCGCTGTATTCGGGTGTAAGCTACGGTAGTGTTGCTCCTGCCATACATGATGGCGGAAGAATAGCTGTCGGTGCAAAGATTGCCGATGTTTATTCGGTTTCTTCCCCCGATATAGAAGCGAGACTTGCGGATATTGATGAGCAGATATCGCTCCTTGAGGGAAACTCATCGCTGTCCTCAAACAGATCCGTGCAGTCAACCGCAGGTATCGAGAGCGACATTTTTGACAATATCTTCACTATACGAAAGCATTGCACCTCCGGAAATTATTCCGATGCACTTTCGATGAAAACAACGCTTCTCGTAAATATCAATAAAAAACTCATCCGCTCCGGTCAGATAGATTATACTTCACGAATATCCGCACTTGAAAGTGAGAAATCCTCTCTGAAAAGTCAGTTGGGTTCATGCCTTGATACAGTGTATGCCGCAACTACGGGATATTATTTCTCTGAATATGACGGCTACGGCGAGGTGTTCTCGGCTGATAAGATAGACAGCATGACCTACGATGAGTTCCTTGATATGACAGATTCGGAACCGTCTTTTTCAGGCGGCGTGTGTATCGGCTCAGTAGTAAAGGATTTCGGTTGGTATATCGCCTGTGTGATGAAAAAGTCGGAGGCGGCCACTCTGCTTGAAAAAAGGTCATGTGAGATGGTATTTACGTATAGTGATACCGAGGTCACATCAAGCCTTTACCGTGTGGTTCCGCAGAATCCGGGAGATATGGCTGTGGCTGTGTTCAGATGCGAGACTATGCCCGTCGGATTTGACTATACAAGAATGCAGCCCGTTAAGATATCGGCTGTTGAATATACGGGCTTTGAGGTTCCGGCAGACGCTATACGTGTCGTTGGAGGCTATGAGGGTGTGTATATTCTCGATGAAGTTACGGTAGAGTTCAGACGTGTGAATATCGTGTACAGAAAAGACGGATACGTTATTTGTACTGGAAGCGATTCACTTACGTATACTGCGGATGATGAGATATATCCGTGGATAAAACAGAATGATATTATCGTTGTAAGCGGAAAAGACTTATACAGCGGTAAGCTCATCAGGTGACGGTTATGACTGAAGAAAGAAAACATGAGCTGAGTGAAAATTACGCACTCGTGCTTAACAGAATAGAAGAGGCAAGAAAAAGACGTGGCGGAGATAAACCAGTGACACTTCTTGCCGCAACCAAAACAGTTCCTGCCGAGGATATTTGCTATCTCATTGAGAATTGCGGATTGAAACTCTGCGGAGAAAATCACGCTCAGGAGTTCGTTGAAAAATACGATTCTGTCCGTGCCGCCGGAGCTGAGATGGATTTCATAGGGCATTTGCAGACGAACAAGGTAAAATATGTTGTCGGTAAAGCTCGTCTTATCCATTCGCTTGACTCTATGAAGCTGGCAGAGGAAATAAACGCACGTGCCACTAAGCTCGGTGTCGTGCAGAATGTTCTCGTCGAAGTAAATATCGGTGAGGAAGAAAACAAAACAGGTGTCATGCCAAAGGATGTCGGAGAGTTTCTTGCACAGCTTGAGTCTCTTTCGGCTGTAAAGGTCTACGGAATGATGACAATGGCTCCAAAATGTGAAGAAAATGAGGAATTTCGTAAATATTTTAAAGAATCTTATCGAATATTCCTTGACTTTTTCGCAAAAAAAACGCATAATATAGAGGAGCCTGTTTTGTCAATGGGAATGAGTGACAGCTTTGAATGTGCTGTCGAAGAAAACTCAGATATCGTAAGACTCGGAAGCATAATTTTCGGGTCAAGAATATATAAATAACAAGCTCTTTTCGCAGTAAATAATGTACTCTGCGATAAAATAATTAATTTAAGATATTATCCTGCTTTTACGGCAGAATGGAGGATTTATATGGGACTTATGGATCGAATCAAAAAAGTAACCGGTACCAACGATGGATATGATGACAGCTACGATGACGATTACTATGATGGATTTGACAGCTATGAAGAAGAGGGTGATGACGAGGACGTACAGTTCGTTCCCCCGTCAAATCAGACTCAGTCTCAGAGCCAGGTAAATATGGGTTCATCCACAGGTGGCGGAATCAGCTTCTCCGGTGCAAACATCAAGATGCAGGTTGTTCGTCCTCAGGCTTATGACAGCGACACAACTTCTCAGATCGCTAACCACCTTCTTAACAAGTGCATGGTTGTTCTTAACCTTGAGAATACCAATAAGGAGACCTCAAGAAGACTTATCGACTTCCTTACAGGTGTTGCATATGCAATCGGCGGAGACCTCAAGAAGGTTTCTACAAACGCATACGTAATTGCTCCTTCTAATGTTGACGTTGAAAATGTTCAGATTAAGCAGAACGCACGTCGCAGCGAACCTCAGCCTGCTCAGAAGGAAACAACCAACGACGACTTCGGAGATTTCAACTGATTTCAGCATAAGTACATAGACAATAGTAGAGCTTAATGGGATATTCTCATTAGGTATTGTTGTTATACTCTTTTTGCCGAAAAAGTCAGATTCACATAAGGCGAATAGTGCCAAATAGTGAGTTAATGTGAGCTATGCCATTTTATCGGTGTAGCTCATTTTTAGATTTATACCGAGGTTTTCATATGTATCAGTTTGTTTATGTTATAACTGCGACCGTCAGATTTGCTGTTGTTGCCCTTGAATTTCTGATGTTCGCACGTGCTATAATCAGCTGGCTTCCAATGGATGAGGATAATCCGATAGTCAGCTTCCTTTATTCCGTGACGGAGCCTGTGATAATGCCGGTCAGAGCATTGATCGACAAATTCGGCTGGTTCAACGGAATGCCGTTTGATATGGCGTTTATGATAACATTCATCCTGCTGTCCATCCTCGAAATGATGCTTTGACGGAGATTGTGATGAAAGATAATATTGTACTTTCCAGAGCAATGGAAAAACTGCGTGAGTCGGAATATGCGGTCTCATGTACGGATTTTTTGACCCCTGAGGAGAAAAATGCGGTATATGCCGAGCTTGTCCGTGAGGGTGGGGCTGAAAAGTGCTTCTTCTGGGGTGGCGGTGTCGGATGTGACAGAACCGTGGCGGTGTTTTTGCCTGAATGGTATCTTCCCGATGATGCACCTGTGCATAAAATGCCGCTCGATGAAGAAAGAACACGTTTTTTAGCGGAATATCTTTCAAGCTCAACGGATATAACGGAGCAGATACCGATATCCGCAATCAAAATAAAGGGAAGCGGATTCAAAAGCCTCTCTCATCGTGACTTTATGGGCGGATTGCTTTCCTTGGGTATTGACCGTTCTGTTGTGGGAGACATTGCTGTTGTGTCTGAATCAGAGGCGATAGTGTTCGTGCATGACAGAATTAAAAACTATATCCTGACTACGCTTGAAAAAATTGGTCGTGATGGCGTAAAGTTAGAAGAACTTGCACATGATCCGACATTTACCGTTCCGAGAAAATACGAGATATCGGAGGTCACAGTAGCTTCACTGAGACTTGATGCCGTAGTAAAAGCAATCAGCGGAAAATCACGTGAGTTGTCCGCGGCAATGGTCAAAGAGGGTCTTGCTGTGCTGAACTACCGTGAAAATTGCGAGACATCAGCAGAAGTAGCTGTCGGTGACGTAATTTCTGTACGAGGATACGGAAAATACCTCGTTGGAGAAACGTGCGGACAGACAAAAAGCGGAAGAATCAAAGTTAAGCTGAAAAAGTATATGTAACGAAAGGACAGAAAAATGCCAAGGGATTTCAGAAAAAAGACATTTCAGAAGACTCTTCGAGGCTATTCTCCCGAGGAGGTTGACGCATACCTTTCATTTGTGAACAGCGAATATCAGAAGCTCGAAAAACGCAATAATGAAAACGAGCGTAAGCTGGCACTTGCGATAAAGAAAAACGAAGCATTTGAGTTTGAGATGAATAAAAACAGTCCAGACCTCAAAACCGCCGAAGAGCTGGCAGAGCCTGTCCGTATTGCTGAGAAAAAGGCAGAGGAAATAGTAGCTGCGGCAAAAATGAAAGCGGATGCTATCATACATGAAGCAACAAAGCAGGCTGCCGCTGAAGCTGAGAAAATAACTGAGGAAGCTGTCCGATACTCCGAAAATGTGCGGGTTGAGGCTGATGGAATGGCAAAGACAGCTGATGCTATGTATAACGAGATAATGTCGTTCCGTGATACCATGTTTGAGCTTTACAACAGCCATATAGAGCAGGTTGAGGAGTTCGTTAACCGTGCGGAAAACTTCTCCGAGCGTGTTGATTCACTGTATACGCCTGACGGTGCGTATGATGAGCAGGAAGAATCAGTGGAAGTTGATGATGCTGCGGAATACGACGAATCGGAAGATACAGCGGAATCGTATGAACCCGAAGAAACCGCAGAACCTGAGCCTGTTGTGAGCGGAAACGATATTTACATAGACCTTGACGATATTGAAGAAGAGGACTATATCGACAGTGAAAACTATGATGAAGAATACGAATCCGATGAAACTGTCGAAGAAGTGACTGAAATAAGCGAGGACGACAGAATACGCCGCCGACAGCTTGACAGATTTTTTGGAATTTTAGATGATGATGAACTTCTCGAAGCTGATGATGAGGATTCGGATTTTGAGCCTGACAATAGTGCCACACGTGTTCTTGACATGGGTTCGACCGCTGAAGTTGAGTCTGATTTTGAAAGCGATAACGGTCGTGAGTACGTTGACATGGATTCATTGTTTGAAGGAAAAGGACAGCGTGATATGTCGCTGACCGATGAATTTGATATTGTTTATTCAGATAAGAGTGCAAAGCAAAGTGTCGATGAAATAAGACGACAGCCGACAGTTGCAGCCTCAACACCCCAGAAAAAATCAAACAAGCATTTAGGTAAGTGAACGGAGACCTCATGATAATAAATTTTCTTATAATAATTCTTTGTATTGTTGCAGACCAGCTTACAAAACTGCTTGCTCTTGATAAACTGACTGCCATATCCACATATCCTGTAATTGAAAATATATTTCACTTTACGTACGTTGAAAACCGTGGTGCGGCGTTCGGTATGCTTTCCGAGCATAGATGGGTGTTTATGCTTTTGTCTGTCGTAGGAATAGCCGCAATACTTGTGTACCTTATAGTGACGAAGCCTGAATCATGGTGGACACGTATAGCTCTTTGCTTTATTGTAGGCGGTGGAGTCGGAAATATGATAGACCGTATCGCAAGAGGCTTTGTAGTGGACTTCATCGACTGCCGATTTATTGACTTTTACGTGTTCAATGTAGCGGATTCATTTGTCTGTGTCGGATGTGCAATGTTTGTTATAGCTGTTATACTTGAAGAAGTTCGAGAAAGCAAGCGTAAAAAAGACAATGTGAGCGAGGAGAAAAATGCCTGATAATACGGAAATCTGCCGTGAAGATGAGGTCGGCGAGGTAAATATCTGCATTGCTGACGAAAGCGGAGCGAGACTTGATGTATTCGTAGCCGAAAAGCTGGGAATAACACGCTCGTATGCACAAAAGCTCATCGAAAACGGGCAGGTCGAAATAAAGGGAGTCAAGCCCAAGAAAAACTACAAGCTGAATGCAGGGGATGAAGTTGAAATAACACTTCCCGAAAACGAGGACTGCGATGCTGTTCCCGAAAATATTCCGCTTGACATAAAATATGAGGATGACGATATAATCATAGTGAACAAACCTGTGGGAATGGTCGTTCATCCTGCACCGGGACACTCAAGCGGTACACTTGTGAATGCTCTTATGTACCACTGCGGAGATTCTCTTTCAGGTATAGGTGGAGTGAATCGTCCCGGCATAGTACATCGCATAGACAGAGATACTACGGGACTTATA
>CAYTLG010000064.1:0-10033 GCA_964438725.1 uncultured Ruminococcus sp.
GCTCACCTATTATGGGATATCACTATGGAGCAGCCAACCATCAGGAGATGAAAAATATTCTTAAAAAGAGTATTATAATTCTTTCCATTGCGGCAGTAATGCTTACCGGTGTGGCTATATGCCTTGCACGTCCTATATCAATGTATGATGAAGCACTTCTTGAAATGACGGTAAATGCATTTAGAATATGTGCGATACCCTTCCTTGTAATGTGGTTCAATATGTACGCTTCATCATTCTTTACCGCACTTAATGACGGTGGTGTTTCCGCGGCTATATCATTCATGCGTTCGCTCATTCTTCCCGTTGCTTGCATACTCATTCTTCCCGCTATTTGGGAGCTTAACGGAGTGTGGTATTCTCTTGCAGGAAGTGAAATACTCAGTGCGTTTGTATCCCTTGCATTTATGCTCGGAATGCGTAAAAAATACAAATATTGACAAAAACAGAACCATGTTCTTCGGAATGTGGTTTTGACTTTATTATGACAACATAGCTACGGAGGAAATACAATGGAAAAAGTTATCTTGCTTATCCTTGCCGCAGGAGCTTTGATAGGCGGTCTTGACCTGCTTATCGGAAACCGCTTCAAGCTCGGCGAAAGATTTGAGGAAGGCTTCAAGCTGCTCGGAACTACGGCACTTTCCATGGCAGGTATACTTGTTCTCGCACCGCTTCTTTCACTGGGACTTGAACACAGTATAGCACCGTTTTTAAGACTGATTGGACTTGACCCCGCCATGCTCGGAGGAATATTAGCTATCGACATGGGTGGATATCAGATGGCAGAAGCCCTTGCCGAAAACGTCGATATAGGTCACTACGCCGGAATACTCGTTTCTTCAACGCTCGGCTGTACAGTTTCATTCACTATACCGCTCGGAGTTGGTGTTATCGAAAAAGAAGATTCGTCAGATTTCTTCAAGGGAATACTGATTGGACTTGCCGTAATGCCAGTTGCTCTTATCGTGGGAGGCTTGCTTTGCGGAATTGCTCCGATTGTTCTGATTGTGCAGTCGCTTCCTGTAATTGTACTGTCGATTCTGCTTATTCTCGGACTGGTTTTCATACCCAAGAAGATGCTTGTAGGATTTTCAGTCTTTGCAAAGCTGATTCGTGTGCTTTCGATAATCGGTCTTATCCTCGGTGCGGTTCAGTATATTACATCATACACTATCATTCCCACTCTTGCACCGATAGAGGAGGCAATGGTTGTAGTATCGGGAATAGGAGTTGTAATGCTCGGAAGCCTTCCCACCGCTGAAATTATCAGAAGAATACTTTCTCCGCTTCTCAGAAAGTTTGGTAAGAAATACGAACTCCGTGATTCCAGCCTTACCGCACTTCTCATTGGCTTTGTAAGCGTAACCCCGGCAATTACAATGATAAAGGATATGGACAGACGTGGCAAAACGATGAACGCTGCATTTATAGTTTGTGCCGCTTCGACTCTGGCTTCACATCTCGGATTTACACTTAATACAGAGCCTGAATTGATGATGCCGCTTCTTATAACAAAGCTCCTCGGAGGAGTTGCAGCCGCAGTCATCGCATTTATAATAAGTGGTAAAAAGACCGATTAATTTATAGAAAAAACTAAATGCCCTTGCAATGTATGCAGAAATAGTATATAATTAATAATGTAAGAAAATATACTTCAGAAAGGAAATGTTAAAATGAAAATTGCTGTAACATATGAAAACGGAAACGTATTCGCACATTTCGGACACACCGAAAACTTCAAGCTCTATGATGTAGAGGATGGGAAAATTAAGGCTATGGTCGTAGTTCCAACCAACGGAAGCGGTCACGGTGCTCTTGCTACATTCCTCAAGGAACACGCTGTTGATGTACTTATCTGCGGTGGTATCGGAGCAGGTGCCCAGAATGCACTCATTCAGTCAGGAATTAAGTTCTACGGTGGAGTAAGCGGAAGTGCTGATGAAGCTGTAAAGGCACTCATCGCAGGAAACCTCAAGTTCAACCCGTTTGTAAAGTGCAACCATCACGACCACGAACACGGTGAAGGCCATACCTGTGGAGATCACGGCTGTGGAAGTCACAACTGCGGTCACTAAAATATAAAACAAACAGAACCTACCTCATCTGATATGATTTGTATCGGATGAAGCAGGTTCTGTTTTTATTTTGCAATAGTTTCGGCTATAAGCTCAAGAGCATGTGTCATTGTTTCAATTTCCATTGACGGAACGGGAGTTGTTTTTTCTTTCGCCTGTTCTGTCGAATATGGAACGTGAACAAAGCCACCACGCATATTTGGATATTTCGTATTAATAAGTCTGAGCAGAGTATACATGACGTAGTTGCATACGAAAGTTCCGGCGTGATACGATATCGTTGACGGTATACCGCATTCATTCAGCCTTTCTTTAATCTCAAGTATCGGCAGAGTAGAGAAGTATGCTTCATTTCCGTTATCCGTGATATATTCGTGGTTTTTCAACTGACCTTCGTTGTCGGGAATTGTGGCACTCATTATGTTTATGGCAATTGCTTCGTGTGTTATTGTCGAACGTCCACCTGCTTGACCGACACATACAACAGTATCGGGACGGTATTGTTCAATTGCGGATTCAAGTATTTCACCCGCACGACCGAATACAGTCGGAAGCTCCAGTTTTATTATTTCCGTGTTATCTATCATGTCAGGCAGACGGAATATCGCTTCTTTGGCAGGATTTGTTTTCTCACCGCCGAATGGGTCAAAGCCCGTGAATAATATTTTCATTAATTATACCTCAAATTATATCAAAAATGTCTTGTAAAAAGTCCATCGTAGGTACGAATTTTTCGGATTTAATAAGTTCTGTAAGTTCTTCCTTTGTGACAAGCATTGCATCACAAGTCTCGCCTTCGAGAAGTACAACATCATCTATATCAAATTCATGCTCGAACAGCCACACATCAACAAATGCATCGGTGTATCTTCGCTGCCAGATTATGCGACCTTTTTTCGCCTCAAGAGCAAGACCTGTTTCTTCTTTAACCTCACGCATTGCTGCTGTAAGACTATCATCACCGTGAACTGCACTTCCGCCTGTTATCTCCCAAAGATTGCCAAAGCCCTTGTTGGGAGAGCGTTTTGTCACAAGAAGTTTTCCGTCATTTCTTTTGACTATGACATGAACCGAAAGGTGGTATTCTCCCGAATTCATCGGAACACCACGTTTATGCAGCTTTCCCGTCAGGTTGCGTTCACTGTCGTATATATCCCAAAGCTCATCAGGGCTGCTCATGAGATTTAGCCATGCCTGAGTATGTCCGTAGACCTCCGATTGTATTTCGGGATATGTCAGCTTATCGGGAAGTGTGGTCGTGAAAAGAAGCTCATCCATCTCAAAATCGGGCATCTTTCCGATGACTGTTATGTCAGCGTAGAATACAGAGCCGTATGCTTCAATTTCATTTTGTCCCGCACCATAGTCGAATATCTTTTTAAGGGTGAATACGTCAGCTCCTGTTTCTTCGTAAAGCTCCCTTTTTGCACATTCAAGCGGAGTTTCACCGATTTCACGATGTCCACCGGGAATTTCCCAGGTATCTCTGCCTTTGTGACGTGAGAATACCCATTGCCCGTCATATTTCGCCATTATAATTGCATATTTTATTTTTTCATCGGAAATCTCGTTTTTGTCGAATACTTTTACTATCATATTATCACACTTTCTGCCGTATTATTTCGAAACATTATAGCATAATTCATTAATGAATGCAACAGAATTTGCGAAAGTGGAAAGAACACGTTAAACTATTCTTTCCCTTGATTTTTGCTGTGTGATGAGGTATAATTAAGTCACGGTAAGATGAACGGCGAACCCGGGAACCGCTCAAACAGCCGAATTCTAATGAAGAAGGAGGTAATTTGAAATGACAAAAACTATGGAGGTGGCAGTATTCTGATCTGCCTACGGTCATAATACAGCCGCCTAATTATAGGTGAGAATAAGCTCGAGAGGTCTGTTTTATACAGCTTTTCGGGCTTGTTCCGCATTCCAAATGACGAAAGGCGGTAACTGTTATCAAATACCTACGAGCTGACGAAGTTCTACCTGCCGAGATTATAGAAATTATCAAAAAATATATTGATGAGGGATGTGCAATATACATTCCAAAATCGCAGGAGAAATGTGTCTGGGGTGAAAAAAGCGGTTCGCGTGAACAGCTTGACGCAAGAAACCATGAGATAAGGCTTGCATACCTTGAAGGTGAGAGCATAGATTCTCTAAGTGAGCGATATTGCCTTTGCACGGACAGTGTACGAAAAATTATAAGAAAGCACGACTGAATAAAAAAACGTCCTATTATCAGAATTGCATCTGATTTAAAGGACGTTTTTGTTTTTTTAACTATTTAGAAAAGGAACAGGAAAGTTGCTGCAAACGAAAGCAGAAGTCCCATGAGAGATGTTTTGTCGGGCTTTTCACCGAAGAATACACGACCAGCGACTGCGGAAAGAACAACAGAACCGCCGGTCATTATAGGGTACATTACAGAAGCAGGAAGATGTTCTGCACTGATGAGCTGAAGAATGTACGACACGCCGTTACAGAATGCGTATGCCACAAGGATGAGAACAACAGTGAGCAACTTCTTTGAATTTGGTTCCGCAGCCTTTGTTGTGTTTTCGACAGGCTGAGATTTTTTGCTTTTCAGTATCATTATTAGCAGAATAATTGCTGAAATTACACCGTTTGCAATGTTTGAGATAAATGAGAATGAAGCTGTACCGCTTTTTGTAACATCCGATACCTGATGGAGCTTTGTAACGATTCCAATACCGCCGTTGAGCAGAAATACTGACAGGCAAAGAATAAAGAACAGCTTGCCGCTCTTTCCTGAGTCACGTCTTGCGATAACGGGGAATATAAGTGAGAGAATGAGTATTACAACACCGATGATTCTTGCAACGGAAACAGGCTCTTTCAGATATATTACACCGAAAAGATACGGGATAAGCATACCGCCGAGCATGAGGAACATGGTGAACACCGAGAGACTGCCCAGCTCCATTATTTTAAGCCCGATAGTAAGATAGGTACAACAGAATATACCGATGAGCGTAGCCATGAGCAGGGAATACGGTGTCACGGTGATTTTTTCATGTGATACAAAGGAATAGAGAAGTCCTATCACGGCAGAAGCAAAGCCTGAGCAGGTTGTGAATATCATGGATGCTTTTGGAGTGTTGCCGCAGATGGATGAATATGCTTTGTTTGCGGTGAACTGGAGTGATAGCAGAAGGAGAGCTATCAAAATAAAAATGTAATATTGCATGATTACCTCGAAACGATATAGTACAACGAACATAATAGCAAATATGTACGCAAATGTCAAGAGAAAAAAAGAAACGAGTCGAACTCGTAATGAGAACGACTCGTTTTGGATTATTCAGTTAAGAATTAATACCATTCAGCAGAGAAGCCTGCGTCGAAGTTTCTACCGCCCCATGCGTCCTTAATTGTAACAACGAAGTAGTTTTCGCCTTCAACGAGGAGGGAAGCTACCTGGTCGTGGTCGAGGAGGAACTTACCGTCGTTCCAGTCCTGAACTACGCATTCGCCGTCGTCTGTGTAAACTTCAGTACCGTTGAGGTATACGTGGATAGCATTGTCATATGCACAGTCCCACTGGAAGTCGTCACAACCCTTGATTGTTTCGAGGTCTTCAACAGTGAATGTCTTGTAGAGGATAAGACCGTGGTTAGAGCCTGTCCAGCCGATTGCATCCATCTTGGAACCGAAAGAACCGGTTTCTGTGGGCCAAGAGGAGAGAAGTTCTGTGTCGGTCATGAAGTTCGGGTTATCAGCAAGGAACTTAGCCATTTCGTCAGTAGCTTCATCGAAGAAACCGCCGGATACTTCACCGTCGATTGTGCCTTCACCATCAGTGTAAGGGCAGGAGAGAACGGTGTAGTGCCATTCGGAACCACGTTCGAAGTAAGAAACAGATTCCTTTGTGGAGTCTTTTTCAACGGAGAGGCTCATCTCAAATTCACGTCCGCCCCACGCGTTCTTAATGGAAACTGCGATGTAGTTTTCGCCTTCGTGGAGGTAATCCTTGAGAGCCTTTGTTGTGTCAACGTTACCCTCGATGAGGTCTACGCCACCGTTCCAGTCGTTGAAGCCGTCAATACCGAGGTTGGAGTCCATCTGGAAGTAGAGTTCACCGTTTACATAGATGTATGCAGTGTTATCGTAGAAGCAGTACATTTCGTAAAGGTCGTTTTCACCGATAGGACCGTCGATATTGAATGTCTTGTAGAACATGATACCGTTGCAGTTTGTGGGGTCAAGCATGAAGTCTGTGTCAGCTGCGAGCATGGAGCTGATGCAGTCACCGAAAGGAGCTTCTGCTGTATCCCACTGAGCCATCATAGCTGTATCCTTGTACCATTCGGGATTAGCTTCGATGAATTCAGCCATTTCATCGTCTTCATAGTGACGAACTGAGATGTCTTCGCCTTCTTCTTCACCAACGTATACGCAGTTGTATGTAGCGTAGTGCCACTCGGACATTTGGTCGAATACGACACCTTCCTCAAGGTATTCTTCTTCATCTTCGGGTTCTGTTTCAGGCTCAGTTTCAGCTTCTGTTTCAGGAGCGTCAGTTTCAGCTTCTGTTTCAGGAGCGTCAGTTTCAGCTTCTGTTTCAGGTTCTGTGTCAGCAGTGGATTCTACGGTTGTGTCGCCTGTGGTTTCCTTTTCAGTTTCAGCTTCACCACCGGAACAAGCAGTGAGAGCAACCGTGGAGGAGAGCATGAGAGCAGCGAGGATAATGCTAAATACTTTCTTCATTTTTCTTTCTCCTTAAAATGAAATTTTGAATATCATATTTTCCGTGATATTCTCACGCACAGATATGGTACACCTTTTTTTATAAAATGTCAAGCGTTTTACCAAATAAATACCATACAATTTCATTATAAATTGCATATTTTTAAATCTGTGCATGGACTCACAAAATAATAATGAACTTGTTATAAGATTAAATTAACCAATGATGACGGATTTCAATTCAGGCAGATAACGCACTGACGCACCCTCATTATAGGAGCTATCCTCGACAAGAGCATCAATTGTTACGTCGGATTTTTGCTTCTTGAGGTAGCGGTAAATATCCTTGCAGTCGTTTTGGTCTGAAATTGTCTGCATGAGAGCTTCGTTGTTTACGTACAATACTCCGTCCTTTTCGTAGAAGCATTCATCAAGCTCGTGTGCTCTTCCTTTTATGAGGAGGTAAGGCTTGAAGTATTCTGTGCCGAATGTGCTTGTGTCTTCTTCCATGAAGTTAGCAGTGCCGGGAGTAGCTTCATCACGTGAAAGCTGAACTACACCCTCACCATCGGGATATCTTCCAAGGTGGATTGTTTTTGAGGGAGTGGAAAGCGTGATGTGGTCTACGATAACGTCACTTGCATCGAAGAGATAAAGTTCATCATCATTGCCGATTGAAAGCGTTGTTGAAAGTCCCTCGATTCCGAGAGTGTTAGAGTAGTCTGTACAGCAAATGAGAACGAACGATTCAGGCTCGATAGTTACATTGTCAATCGCAACGGCCTTTGCGGGGTTATCCTTCTTACCGAGAGACCAGTCTGTAAGGGTAATGGGTTCATCCGTTGTGTTGTAAAGCTCGATCCACTTGTAGTCGGTACCTCTGAACATTACTTCGTTGATAACGACTGATGTTTCTTCGACTTCAACCTCTGCGGAAACGAATGTAACCTTAACAGAAGCGGAGGATTTTGTGGTGATAAGGTATCCATCCTCAGACATTTCACAGTTTTCGTACTCGATATTTCCTATTTCATATCCATGAGCAGGAGTGATTTCAAGCGGAATTCGTCTGTTCTGGAGATACTTTCTTGTTTCGCCATTTTCTGTATCGAACCAGCCAATGCGAACCTCACCCTCGCCCTCGTAGCTTACGGTAACATCACCGTATTTTCCCTCAGCAGCACTCTTTGTGTACTTCGATACATTTGAGGCACGGCTTACAGCATAGTTGCGGAGAACATCAAATCCCCAGTTCCAACTTCCTCTCGAACCACCGCCGACACCGCAGGTTGAAATTGAAATAGCAGTTTCTTTTGCGGTATATACCTGCATGAGGTCAAAGATATGTTCGCATCTTTCGGGAGACACAACAGCTTCGGAAAGAGTACACATGAAGTTGTAGAAAAGGTCGGAGAACTCTTCATTCGACATAAGTGAATAATAAGCGTTCTTGAGCATGAGAGCAGAGCCACCCTTTAAGACAGCGTAGGGATTCTGTGAAACATCGTGACCACTTCCGAACGAGAGGTCAAGGTCCTTAGTAAGGAATCTCCAACGACCGTCAAACACGCCCTCGCCATCGGGATTATAGCCGTCCTTGTTATATCTCCATGCACGGAGGTTGTTGTCAGGCCAGTCTGAGTTGCCTATATATGCTTCAAATGCCATATATTCGATGAAGTTTTGTATGTCTATCATCTCTTTGGCTTTTTCGTAGCATTCAGGGTCTCTCATGTCCTGCTTGAATATGTAGGTCAGTGCATCTTTCAGCTCTTGTTCCTCACCTTCGGGACCATCGTCAAGATACCATCCTGTAGTACGTAAAAGTTCGGGAGCAGTACCCTTTATTGTTGAAAGATATTCTTCTTCAACTCCGTAGTTGTGGAGGAAGAAGTCAACGTCATAGTCCTCAAGCTGCATAACGATACCGTAGTAGATACCGTTTATGTATTCGATTACCGGAGTTATAGCAGGTCTGTCGAGGTCTGTTCCTTCAAGAAGCATGAGCAGTGACGGTGTGTTGAAAATCGAGCTGCCCTCGTTGTTTGAACCGCCTCTGAGAAGGATTGTATCGCTGAACGATACGGGAGTACCTGTATGTGTGCCACGTCTGCCTGACCAGAAAGAATACTCCATTACACCTGTATTCGGAGTATATGTCTTTCTTGCGTAAAGTCTGAGTGACTTCTGTTTGTTTACACGGGTATAACCACCCGATACACGTATACCGCAGTTTGTATTGAATTCAAGATTACCTGTCGGGCTGAATACGGTAAATCCGATAGGTCTTTCCCATTCGATACCACGGCCATAGTAGTTTGCGTTTGAGTACCACGGCTTCCATCCTGGAGGATTTCCCACGGCTGCGAGTTTACCGCCAACAAGAATACCTGTTTCGTTGCTGTAAAAATTGCTCTTTTTAGAGAAGATAGAGTATACGGGAAGCTCAAATCTGCCCTCGGGAGCGGACATATAAACAAAATTGGATACCTCTGATACCATTTTGCCGTCTTTGAACAATGCACAGCGAATAACAGCCTGCTTTGTTGAACCGTCCTTGGTATCGGCGTACTTTATAGTTATCGGAGTTCCGACTTCGTACTCATTTGAATCCTTTGTAGGCTCGGAGTAGTTTGTCGTGTAAAGGAGCTTAACACTGCCGTCCTCACCTGCATCAAATTCAAACGATACATCTGTGGGTTCTTCGCCGTCTGTGTAAATGGCAGGAGCGACACTTGCGGTGATTTCGGTGGAAGTGCGTGCTATTTCCGACGCGACAAGGGCAGAATCATTCTCATTTACGGCTGTATTTCCAATGGTGGCAGAACAACCTGTGAGACATAATGCAATCAGTATGAGCTTCAGAAAATTGAAGGTCTTTTTGAATACTCGGTTCATATAATTAGACACCTGCTGTGCTTTTATTAATAAAAGTTATAAAAAAATAACATTTACAGTGCGGTGACAACAATATAATCACATTTTTTCGGTGATTGAGTAAAGTGAGATTAAATTGGTGAAACCTGTGGAAGATATTGAAACTGCACAAAAAAGCGAAGCCGGATTTGTAACCTCCTACAATAAAACAACTCAAGTCGTATTTTTTATGACAAAATTACGTTTATGATTATTATATACTAAAAATTCCGAAAAATCAATAGTATATTTCATTTAGAATTGTGCAAGTCCGAAAATTAACAATTTGAACAATAACAAAAAAACACTTGTCAATTCGGGAC
>CAYTLG010000065.1:0-7953 GCA_964438725.1 uncultured Ruminococcus sp.
GACCAACCTTACCACCTCTTGTATAAGGGCAGATAAGGTCTATAACCTTGATACCTGTTTCAAGTATCTCAGTTTCGACAGACTGCTCCTCATATGCGGGTGCGGGACGGTGGATAGACCACTTTTCACAGTCCTCAGGTTCAGGCATTTCGTCAACAGGCTCACCCAGTACGTTGAAGATACGACCGAGAGTTCCGTGACCTACGGGTACCTTTATCGGGCTTCCCGTATCTATAGCTTCCGTACCACGCACAAGTCCGTCTGTCGAACTCATAGCGATACATCTTGCCACTCCGTCACCTACATGAGCAGACACCTCAACCACGAGATGCTTGCCTGAATAGTCTATTTCTACGGCATTAAGTATATCGGGGAGCTTGTCCTCGTCAAAACGCACGTCTACGACAGGTCCTATAACCTGCACAACGTGACCGATATTTTTTTCACTCGCCATTTGTTATTCCCTCATTGATTATATATTGAAAAAAGGACGATTACGCATTCGCACCTGCCACTATCTCCGTTATCTCCTGAGTAATGGCACCCTGACGTGCTCTGTTATACGACAAACTAAGCTCGTCAAGCATTTCATCTGCATTTTTCGTTGCCGTATCCATTGCGTTACGACGTGCGGCAAGCTCCGATGCGTATGACTCAGCCGCAGCCGAATAAAGCACACCTGAAATATATTCTGGTATTACAGCCGCCAGAACCTCCTCGGCACTGGGTTCGTATTCCACAAGTGCATTGGACTTCTCGCCGACCATAACTCCGCTTTCATCCTTACCGAGAGGCAAAAGATGTATAATTTCGGGAGACTGGCTCAGCATTGACTCAAATCTTGTATATACAAGGCAGACCGCCGATATTTTTTCCTCGTCGTACATATCTCTGACAAGTCGTGCCACCTCAGCCGAGCATACGGAGTCAAATCTTTCGACAGACGTAAACTTATCGGTGATGACCTTTGCACGACGTGAGTAATATTCAACCGCACGCTTGCCTATCGGAAGGATGAAGTCATTGTCACGAAGTACGGTTCCCGATGAGCGGAAGATGTTGTTGTTGTATCCGCCTGCAAGTCCCCTGTCTCCTGCTATAATGATGTACAGCACCGGAAGGCTTTTGTCACGCTGAACAGAGTAACGGCTTTTTTCAGCTGAAAGATCTGCGAAAGCGTCCAGCATTACCTGACGATAGAACCTTGACGCTTCCATTTTGTTACTCGCCTTTTTTATTTTTGAGGACGCAACCAGCTGCATCGCCTTTGTAATGTGCTTGGTAGAGTCCACACTTTTTATTCTTGCACGTATAGCTTTAATATCTGCACCCATAACTGCCTCCGTTTATTCCTCGGACGTGATATGGTAATGCTCCGTGCGGAATTTTTCGGTAAATTCACGACAAGCGGTATCAAGCTGTTCGTTGTCGCTGTCACTGAGCTGTCCCGTTGTACGTATGGTTTCAAGAAGTGCGGAATATCTCAGCTCAAGGAACTCGTAAAGCTCCCTCTCATATGCGGAAACATCAGCTACCTCAACACCGCTGAGATATCCGTTTACAGCTGCATAGATTATAGCTACCTGACACTCAACACGCACGGGAGAGCTTTTATCCTGCTTCAGTATTTCAACGATACGTTCACCGAGAGCAAGTCTTTCCTTTGTATCAGCGTCAAGGTCGGAACCGAACTGTGCAAAGGATTTCAGCTCAATGTACTGTGAATACAGGAGCTTGAGACGGCTTGCAACCTTTTTCATCGCCTTTATCTGAGCAGAACCACCTACTCGTGATACGGAAATACCGGGGTTTACTGCCGGAAGTACACCTGAGTGGAAAAGCTCTGTCTCAAGGAATATCTGACCGTCGGTGATTGATATTACATTTGTAGGAATATATGCGGAAACGTCGCCTGCCTGAGTTTCGATTATCGGGAGTGCTGTTATCGAGCCACCGCCGTATTCGGGAGCAACTCTTGCCGCTCTCTCAAGAAGTCTTGAATGGAGGTAGAATACGTCACCCGGATATGCTTCACGTCCCGGAGGTCTGCGGATAAGGAGTGACAATGCTCTATATGCAACGGCGTGCTTTGAAAGGTCATCGTATACTATAAGTACGTCCTTTCCCTGAGCCATGAAGTATTCCGCAATAGCACAGCCCGAATAAGGAGCGATATACTGGAGCGGAGACGGCTCTGATGCGGATGCGGCAACGATAACGGTATATGAGTCAGCTTCATTCTTTCGTATGGTTTCCGCAATGTTTGCAATTGTAGAGTTCTTCTGACCTATCGCAACGTATACGCAAATAACGCCTGTTCCCTTCTGGTTGAGGATGGTGTCAAGAGCTATTGTGGTTTTACCGGTCTGACGGTCACCTACGATAAGCTCACGCTGTCCACGTCCTATCGGTATCATAGAGTCGATTGCCTTGATTCCCGTCTGAAGCGGAACCGAAACGCTCTTTCTCTTAATGATGCCGGGAGCCTCGTTTTCGATTGGTCGTGTTTCCGTTGTTGTGATCGGACCTTTTCCGTCGATGGGTTCACCGAGAGCGTTAACGATACGACCTATCATAGCGTCACCTACGGGAACAGAAACGACCTTACCTGTTCTTCGCACCTTGGAGCCTTCACTGATTTCCGTGCCGTCATCCAGCAATACGATGGATACGGTTTCCTCTTCAAGGTTCATAGCCATACCATGCTCACCATGCTCAAAGACTACAAGCTCATTAGCCATGCAATCCTCAAGTCCGAACGCACGAACAATACCGTCACCGCAGGTTATTACTGTACCTGTTTCGGCTTCCTCGGCCTTGTTTTCGTAATTTTTTATCTGATTTTTTATTATGCTGCTTATCTCTTCAGGACGGATGTCCAGTCGAAGTCCCATTTATGACCCCGCCTTTCCTGTTTTATCATAATACGGTATCTGCAAGTTTTTCTTTGATTTGTGAAAGATGAGCCTTTATACTGCCCTCAATAAGTCGGTTTCCGTAGTCGAGACGCATTCCGCCGATGAGGGACTTGTCCACGATGTATTCTATTTCAACCTCGCAGCCGATGTTTTTCTTCAGCTTTTCGTACAGCGATGTCTTTTGTCTGTCGTCAAGCGGATATGCACTCTCGCACTTCACACGAACCACGGAATATCGCTCATAATACAGCTTTTCGTATTCGTCGAAGCAAGCGGGAAGCTCATCGGCAAGCCCTCTTTCAGTCATGAGACACATGAAGTTAAGAATGTATCTATGTACGCCAGAAAAAGCACTTTTCACGCACTCAACACGCTCGTTTTTCGGAAGTGATGGTGTTATCAAAAGGTGAAGATAGCTTCTCGTCAGGAGCTTTTTTATCTCCCGTATCTCGGAAAGCACCTCAGCGGCACAATCCTCCTCAGCACACAGCAGAAACAGTCCGGCACCGTATTCTCTGACTATCTCGTTCATTTCAGTTCTCCATTATTCTGCTTACAGCTTGTCAATAAAGCTGTCTATAAGCTCACGATGGTCATCCTCACTTATTTCACGCTCGACCACATTCTCTGCAATCTGCACGGATATATCGGATATCTCGTTCTTGAGTTCATTGAGAGCTTTTTTCTTTTCAAGCTCGATGTCAGCCTCAGCCTTTTGCATATAATCAGCCGCCTTTGCCTTAGCTTCATCGACAATTTCTTCGCCCAGCTTATCTGCCCTTGCCGTAGCCGTTCTTATGATTCCGTCAGCTTCTTCTTTGGCCGTGCGGAGCTTTTCGGAGTAGAGCTTTTTGTCACTCTCAGCCGATGTTTTTGCCGCCTCAGCCTCACTGTACAGAACCTCAACCTCTGCCTTACGTTTAGCCATAACATCCTGAACAGGCTTGAACAGGAACTTTTTCAAGATATACGTAAGTATAAGAAGGTTTAAAATGGTTACGATTATGTGCCAGATGTTGAGCGATATCAGTTCAAGATATTCTGCGTCCATTTTAATCTCCGACGCCCGATTAGAGCTTGCTTATAAACATATTCGGCGCAAGAAGCATGAGAAGCAGACCGGTTACGAAACCGTAAATACCTGTTGTCTCAGCGATAGCACAACCCATTATCATTGTAGAGGTAACAGCACCCTTGCATTCGGGCTGACGACCTATGGCCTCACACGCCTTACCTACCGCATAACCTTCACCGATACCGGGGCCTATACCCGCAATAAGTGCAAGACCTGCACCGACAGCACATCCCGCCATAATTATCGCCTTAGCATTTGCAAGTTCCATTTTTTCTTTCTCCTTTGAAAAAATTGTATTTTTGTTTTAAATTGTTTATTGAGTTGAAATAATTGTTAATCCTCGCTTGCCGCACCGCCTATGTAAAGCATGGTCAGCATAGCAAAGATGAACGCCTGCATACATGAGCTGAATACATCGAAATATATCGAAAGTACAGCCGGAATACCGACCTGTAAGAACGGTATACTACCGAGAATACCGGGGAGCCAACCGAGAAGTACATTGGTAAGTCCCGCAAGAGCCGCATATACAAGAGCAGAAATAACGGTTCCCGATACTACGTTACCGAAATGACGGAAAGCCATAGAAACGGGTGTGCCAAGCTCACTTAATATATTGAACGGCGTAAACAGTGCGAAAGGCTCGGTAAATCCCTTGAGATATCCGAGGAATCCGCCTGTTTTGATTTTGTAGTACGTAATAAGCACGAATACGAGTATTGCCCAGCCTGCCACTGTATTAAGGTCAGCAGTCGGAGGATACATTCCGAAAAGTGATGACAGCGATGAGAAAGCCGAAAGTCCCATTATCGCACAGATGAAGGGGCAGAAATAGTCAAACTTCAGTCCCATATTCTCCCGCACGAGTCCGTTTACCTTCTCGACGATCCATTCTGCGATAATCTGCCTTTTCGATACCGCACGCACCTGTAAGTTATGCGTCAGAATTTTGCACAGTATGAATATCACGGCTATGACTATCCATGAGTTCACCTGAGTTTCGGTTATCGGTATCCCGCCGAAAATCGGTATCTCAAAGAATATTTTCGCACCCGTTATGTTTATCGAATCCATTTTCCGCCTTCTTTCATACCTTATCGGAGTTGTTCTTGCCGTCACCATTCAGCTTTTTTGTGCCTTTTGAAAATCCGCTGACGAACTTTTCAAATTCATCGGTTTCTTCTTCCTCATCCTCTATCGGAGAAGGTGCAGAAGAAGTAACTTCGGAAACAGCTTCGTCTCCACCCTTGTGAGTAATGCCTCTCCACACGTTTCTTGCGGTGATTATCACTCTCGGATAGAATACGGAAACAATAACGGGTACCCAGTGAATGAAGTCAAGCACTATTGATGCACCCATTACGGCAAGCATGATTATTGTACGGACGGTGTATGAGCTTTTCATTTTCAGCTTTGCGGCATTCTCGTCTCCAGTTTCAAGAGCCTTTATCACTCCATAGGTCATGGAAACAAAGTTACCGAACGCAAGAATATAGCCTACGACCGTACCGATAAGCACGCTCATATCAAACTTACCTATAACGGCAAACACGGCTGCCACAATAACGGAGCAGACGCCGCATCCGACAGCCATAAATCCGACGTCTTTTTTTATTTCTGGGTCAAGCTTCATAGGTATACCTCCATACAAGCCACATTGTCTGAAACTTCAATCATAAAATGGTATATTGTATTATTCACACATTCTGAATTATTTTATCACTGAAGTACCACAAATATTATAACATTTCCGATACATCTTTGCAAGGATATAAACCCCATTTATTTGCAAATTTTTCTCTCCTTCACCTTAATACAAGTGAAATAATTTGTTCATTTCTGTACTTTCAGAGTAGCTGCTTTTTCGGACAAATCTCATTGCACTATTGCTTTTGAGACACAAAGAGGTTATAATATCTCAAACACGACTGCGGAGGTCATAAATATGACAGAAAAAATCACGTCAAGTCTGCTTATTCACCCCGATGAGCTTGACACAACATGGATAAAAGAAGCGGTACAAAGCGGTGTTACACGTATCGGACTTCATCCCGTCGGTGGAGGAGAGGCACATCTTTCACTCGCCTCACTTCTGACACGCCTTGAGGACGAGGACTACCGTAAAACAATTGACTACGCCTATGAATCGGGACTTGAGATAGAATACGAAATGCACGCCGCACGTTTTCTTCTGCCTGCCGAACATTTCACCTCACATCCCGAATATTTCCGCATGAACGAAAACGGAGAACGCACTCCCGACAAAAACTGCTGTGCCACAAACGAAGAAGCCCTTGACATAATGGCAAAAAATGCCGTAGAATGTGCAAAAAAGCTCTATCGCTCGACTCACCGATACTTCTTCTGGCTGGATGATGCAAAAAATTCCGCCTGCCACTGTGAAAAGTGCCGCAGCTATACTCCCTCGGAACAGCAGATGCTCATTCTCAACCGCATTGTAGTTGAGCTGAAAAAACATGACAAGGATGCGACCCTCTCATACCTCGCATACGCTGACTGCAAAGACCCACCGTACAACGTAAAGCCTGAGGATGGAATATTTCTCGAATACGCACCGATGGACAGAGACTACCACATCCCGATGGACTCACCCGATTCCGAAAAAAATCTCGCACAGTCAGCATATTCACGTCCGCTTCTTGAATTTTTCGGAAAATCCGATGCAAAGCTCCTTGAATACTGGCTCGACAATTCTCTTTATTCAAGCTGGAAAAAGCCACCGAAAAAGTTTGTACCCGACAGTGACGTTATTCGTGCCGACATAAGACACTATATTTCACTGGGATTCCACGATATTTCAACCTTCGCCTGCTTCCTTGGCTATGACTACCGTGAGCTTTACGGAATGCCCGACATATCACCATTCACAGAGGACATAAAATAAAACAAAAATGCCGCAGCGTTATGGAATGCAAAACCATAATACCACGGCATTTTTTAATTCAGTTTAATAATCAGTCAGCAAGCTCGTTCAGAATAGCGTAAGTCTTTTTGAAAACTTCCTTCTTTTCTGCGATGAATGCTCTCATCTTGTCAAGCTCTTCTTCGGGGTAAGCATCTGTCATACCCGGCTTGAGCGTACCCTTGTACATACGGTCGAGAACCTGGGACCAGCCAATACCGCAGGTTGTGATTTCACCATGTCTCTCAACGATAATAAGGTCGGTGTTGCCGGCGAGAAGTTCGTCAACCGCACGTGAACCCATCTTGGAAGCGAGAAGTCTGTCGGAAAGTGTGGGAGTACCACCACGAACGATATGAGCAAGACGGCAGAACTTAGCTTCAACGATGAGCTTATCGTTGTTTTCCTTTTCTGCAAGTTCCTTTGTAATGCTTGTAATCTTCTTGCAAAGCTCTTCACCGTATGTGGGGAATGCTTCGGAAACGATGATAATGAAGGATCTCTGACCCTCTCTGCGGAGCTTGATTATCTTGTTAATGCAAGCTTCTTCATCAAATTCGCATTCGGGGATAACGGCTGCAACTGCACCGGAAGCGATAGCGGTGTTAAGAGTGATATCACCTGCACCACGACCCATAACCTCAACTATGCTGCATCTTGCGTGAGATTCGCAGGTGTCACGGAGTCTGTCTACATTATCGATAACGGACTGCATAGCGGTGTTGAAACCGATGGTATTGTCGGAAGCTGTGATATCGTTGTCGATAGTTCCGGGAATACCGATTGTGGGAATACCTCTCTGAGAAAGGTCAGTAGCACCTCTGAAGGTACCGTCACCACCGATAGTGATAACGCCGTCAATTTCGTGCTTCTTGAGGGTTTCAATAGCCTTCTGCATACCTGCTTCTTCCTTGAACTCAAGGCATCTGTCGGAGTAGAGGAATGTACCTGAACGGTCTATAATATTGGAAACAGTACGGTTTGTAAGCTCTATCATCTCATCGTGTATCATACCACGATAGCCACCGAGAATACCC
>CAYTLG010000065.1:7963-10023 GCA_964438725.1 uncultured Ruminococcus sp.
CCCATTACCTGTACGCCTCTGGAATTAGCTGCATTTGCAACAGCTCTGATAGCGGCATTCATACCGGGAGCGTCTCCACCGGAAGTAAGCACGCCTATCTTTCTGAACTTCTTTTCCATGTCAATTTATTCCTTTCACGATTGCGTGTTAAATTTCAATATTCACCCTATTGTAATACATATAAGTCAAAAAATCAAGCAGATTTTGATAAATTGAGTGAACTTTTTGAGAAATTATGTAGTTAATTTGTTAATCAGAGAAGTTTACACCGTACTGTAACTTCTGTCCGTCGGGAGCTGTCATTGAATAATAAAGCACGTCCTCCGACATTCTTATGCTTGACAAACGCTGATTTGATACGTTCTGTGTTGTACCGTTCGGATAGATGAATACAAGGCGATAATCGTTAGCACCGGAATTATAAAGTCCTGAGCCGTAAAGCACTGTACAGCGTGAGTTTCTTTCCTCAAATATTATATCCGCTCCCTGCTTTGCATCGGAAATTGCGGTCTTGTAGCTGTCGCTGTCGTTTGTCGTATCGGAACCTGTCGAGCCTGATGAACTGTCTGCTTTAGCTCCACCGAACTCAAGTCCCTTTTCAGCGTTTTCTACCATTGAAGAAAGTCCGCTCAGTCCGCAGAGGGATAAGGTTTCGCTGTCGTTCTTGCCGCAGAGGATATCTATGACAACGGCGTTATCAAAATTCACAGCTTTATCAAAATAGAACGCATATGTTGTGTAGTCTCCGTGGTCTGCATACCAAAGCTGTTCTATGGTTACTCTTTCTTCATCTATAAATAGGTAGAAAAGGTCGTTCAGCTCAGAATATCCATCGGAGGGAGAGGCAATTTTTTCACCGTCCTGACCTGTTGCACAGCCGTTGAGCCATCCTCTTACTATGCCGAGAGCTTCATATCCCGAACCCTGATAAAGTCTAAACGAAATATTGTCGCTCTCAAGCACGATATTATTGACAAGCTCCAGTGAATACGATGCATCCGCAAACCATGCACCGCTTTTTTCTCTGAACTGCACGGCAAACGAGGTTATTCCTGCAAATTTCTGCTCCTTGACCTGACCCGTATACAGCTCAAGTGAAGTCGTTGACGGATTTACAGTTGTATTTGTAGTTGTAGGTGCAGTGATTGTGGTATTTGCCCCAGATGAGTTGCCGTTTACATCAACTCTTTTTGAGCTGTCCGCAACTCTGAGTGCAACCGCCGCTATTTCACTTCTCTTTACTTCGCCCTCGGGATTGAGCTTCCCACCGCTTCCCGTCATTATGCCCCAGCGATATAATCTGTAAATTGCACCTGCGTACCATGCGTCTGTCGGAACATCGCTGAGTTCACCGAATGATATTTTGTTCAGCTCCTCAGGCTCACTTCCCGATGAAACGACCGCCCTTGAGAGAAGAACCGCTACCTGTGCTCGACTTGCCGCCGCAGAATAGTTTTCATATTCCTCCGTTACTATGCCGTTTTTTACCGCATACGAAACATAGCCGTCATACCAGTTTTTGTCTCCCGAAACCTCGGAGGTTTTTCCGACAGACAGCAGTTGATGACACGATACTGCGATTTTTACAGCCTGTGCAATAGTGATAGTACCGTTCGGAGAATAGCGATTATCCTCAACTCCCGAAACAAGTCCGAGGGAATATGCTCCTGCAACGCTGTCGTAGTACCAGTCACTCGATGAAACGTCCGTAAACTGACCGTTATATGTTCTGACCGCACTGATATCTGACGCACCTGCCGTATAAGCTGAAAAAGCAAGCAAGAGTGAAGCGACAAGTGCCGATGCCGTGATTTTAGTAATTTTTCCTATCATATCCTTCTCTTTCATAACGAATACGCTTATATATAAATTATATCAGTTTTGGGAAAATAGTCAAGAAAACCGTGAAAGAAAAATTACGCAGAAATTGTAAAAAAGCTATTGACAAAGCGGTGATGTTTTGGTATAATAATAAGGCTGAAAGTTACCTCTCAGCTAATTGAATATGCTAATATGGCTCAGTTGGTAGAGCACATCCTTGGTAAGGATGAGGTCCCCGG
>CAYTLG010000066.1:0-9981 GCA_964438725.1 uncultured Ruminococcus sp.
TCCGTTCTCATCATCAAATATACAGCTTGCGATAAACGATATTCTATCAAATATTCGATAGGGCTCTTGTTTGTATAATGTCGAAAGCAACGAAAGCATCCACTTCGACTTGTGTTTACGTGTCGTGCAATATCGTCTATCTTTATATCTTCGCTATAATGATTGTGAATATAATTCAGAATATCTTTCGCTTTTTGTTCATCATCCTGATTAATATTTGGCAATGAAATAGTGTCTTTGTATTCTCTGAGATAAGCAATTGTCAAACTCCAAATGCGGCTAATAAGATTAATGCACGTTAATTCGTAATCATAATTTTGTCTTGCGTATGCCTCATATGTTTCAACCAAAGATTTCATAATATCATTCCCATATACTTTTTTGTTATCTATTAAGAATCCTTTGATAGAAGATTGTAAAATAGGAAGAAAATGCTTTCGATAAATTGTACTACAATCATTGCTTACCAATAAAGCAGGCAAGAAACTTACGGTAAATACTTTTGCATTATTTTTCCCTACTTGGGTAGCCAAATGCATTGAATTTGCGTTAATAAATACTACATCGCCTTGTTTTGCTTCTATATAGTTGCCTTCAATCGTAAAACCAATCGTTCCGGTTAATACAACACAATATTCAAATTCGTTATGCCAGTGATATGACAAACTTCGGTTGGTGAAATTACAGAAATCACCCTGCCATACAACCAATGGAACTGACGGGTCAGGATATTCAAACAATTCTCTCATTTCACCGTTAAAGGAAAACTGAATTTCAGACATTATACGACCTCATTTTGCCACTAAATTACTAAACAATGAAACAATCGTTATATTATCTCGCTTAATATGGTACTATAATTATATTATAAAGGTTATTTTTTGTCAATGATAAGTGTTGATACATAGTGAATGATAATATGATTTCAATACATTTGATGTAGATGCTAATAGGAGGAGTAACTATTATGGAGAATATTAATTACAAACGCACAAAACTTACTTGCTATTTTACATATCTTGCAATGTCATCGGTATTTAGTTTGCCTCCATTGCTATTTGCGACCTTCAGAGAGATGTACGGAATATCCTATACACTACTTGGAACGCTTGTCCTCGTTAATTTCTGTACGCAATTAGGAATAGATTTAATTTTTAGTTTTTTCAGTAGATATTTTAATATTCATAAAACAATTCGGCTTATGCCTCTTGTAACAGCAATCGGATTGTGTGTATATGCATTAATACCTATGATGTTTCCGCAATATACCTATATAGGACTTGTTGTCGGCACCTTTATTTTTTCGGTTGCGGCAGGGTTGGGCGAAGTATTGGTAAGTCCAACTGTAGCAGCGTTACCGTCAGAAACACCCGAAAAAGATATGAGTATTCTTCATGCTCTTTATGGTTATGGTTTTGTAGGTGTTGTTTTCATTAGCACATTGTTTCTCCAATTCGTTGGAAATATATATTGGATGTACTTGGTTTTTTTCTGGGCCGCATTGCCTGTAATAGCTTCTGTTTTATTAATGACATCGCCCCTTCCGAATATGGATATGGAACAAAGTAACTCTAAATCCGCAAAGGACAAGCAAAGAACAAAGGGGCTGCTTTTATGTATGTTATGTATCTTTTTAGGAGCTTGTGCCGAGAATACGATGTCAAATTGGATTTCTGTATATACAGAAACCGTACTGGACATACCCAAAGTTTGGGGAGATATTCTTGGAATGTCTTTGTTTGCAATTCTGTTGGCACTTACAAGAAGTGCTTATGCTAAATATGGTAAAAACATATTTAATACTTTGATGGTTAGTATGTTAGGTGCTATTGTTTGTTATCTGGCGGTTGCGGTTTCTCAGAACGCAGTATTTTCCTTAATTGCTTGTGTTGCACTTGGAATTTGTACCTCCATGCTTTGGCCCGGAACATTGATTTTGATGGAGAAAGAAATCCCTGCGGTTGGTGTTGCCGCATATGCTTTAATGGCTGCAGGCGGAGATTTTGGTGCTTCAGTTGCACCTCAAACATTGGGTATCATTGTTGACAATATTGCTCTTACGGAGTGGGCAAAAACATTCGGCAGCACCCTATCGTTGTCACCGGAACAAGTTGGATTCAAAGTGGGAATGCTTATAGCCGCTGTGTTCCCAAGTTTAGGAGTGCTTCTCTTGATATATATGAAAAAGTTTTTCAAAAAGCAAAAAGATGTAGATAACAAATACTAATCACTTTTTATGTAAAACACCCTGCACGATTTTTGAAGTCTTGCAGGGTGTTTTACTTTCGAAATGTATATTTTGTCAGAATAAATTATATTTGATCAAATTTTCAGACACGCACCGAGTATATCAACTCTCGCTCTGTCATCGGGGAGTGTGATTCGTGACGTGCGTAGTGCTTCTTTTATCACGCATTCTCTGAGGTGGAATATCTCGCCTGCCGCCTGATTTATCTGATATATGTTGTTTTTCAGGCTCTTCGGTGTCTCGTCTTTAATAAGCTCAAGGCAGTATCTGTAATGCTTTTTCGCATATTCCCGTGCTGTTTTTTCGTATCTTTCGTATTCTTCACGTTTTTCATTGCTTAAATCAACAACTCTGTCTTGATGAACAATAAGAAATGTCGGTTCATATCCGTTAGCAGTTTTTCTCAGGAGTCCTTTTTCACACATTCTTTCGGCTTTATTTTCGTCAATTCCATTACCAAGTACAAATTCTTTAAGTACAGCAGCTTCATTGTAGTTGAGACGCAAAAGGTTCTGCATACCGAAAAATTCATATTTTCTCCAGTCTATGTATGTAAGCTCCCTTTCATACGGCGTTATCACGCAACCACAAAGCCCGATTCTCGCTTCATCCTTGAATACTATCTCACGTCCGATAATATCCCATTCTCCACCGTTCGGTCTTATTGTATGTCCCCACTCACCTATTTTAGACTTGTCTATGCTGTCGAGTTCTTCTTTTGTGTAAACTGTATTCGCTATGCCACGTTCGCATATATCGACCTTTTCCATGATATAATACCACTTTACATCTGAAATCGGCTGATATTTATCATAACTGTTCTGCTGTGTTTCAAGTTCTATCTCAACCATGTGACAAACAGCATCGGTCAACGGCTCTGCTATGGTTTTGAGATGTTCCTCCGCCTTCTCCTGTGCTTCTCGCCCGATTATAAAGAAGCTCGTCTCGTATTTCTTTCCGTTCTTCTTCATAAGTGTAGCATTTGTGAGTATTTCAAGCTCTTCTTCGATATACGGAAGTGCGACTCCTACCTCTATCGCCATTTCTTCTGCAGTTGACGGAGTCCTGTATGCCGCAAGCATGATGTTTTTCTCAAGGAGTCGTTCAAGATAACACCACGGAGCTCCATCACTTCCGCTCATTCCGTTCATTGTGAAATAAAGATTCTCCGGATTATAGCTGAGTTTTCCAAATTCTCTTGCCATATTCATACCCTCCTTCAAAATTTTTCTTGCACGAAAAAGTCGGTTCATGACCGTTCCAGCAGGTATTCCGAGCGACCTTGCAATATCGGAAACACTTCTGTCCTCGATATAGTAAGCAAGTACTATATCTCTGTATTCCGATGAAATAAACGCAAGCTCCCGTCTGAGCAGTGCAATCTCTTCCGCATGGATTACGTTATCCTCAACGCTTGAATTGTCGCTGATATCATATTCCGTAATTTCAGCGGACGAAATGTTTTCACGATGACTGCATCTTGACTTCACCCAGCGGACATATCTGTTGTGAGCTATCCCCCACACCCATGCATCGGGGTCAGTCACAACAGTACCATGCTCAAGCTCAATCAGCACACACAGTGAGATATCCGCCGTAAGCTCCTCTGATTCGTATATATCCCCCGTCTTTTTCAGGCAATAGTAGAACAACTTCGTCATGTATTCGGTAACAAATGCGTTTCTTTCTTCTACGGTCATTTCGTTTTTCCCTTTCGAGTCTTTCACTAATACAGTGTCGGAAAAGGGCATTCCATTTCAACTTTTTTCAAAAAAATCATTCATCGTATTTTTCAAGGAATGAATGACGTACCCCACCTGTCTTATATCCCGTCATTGTATCAAGGTGAACATTGCCCATTGCACGGAATATGCATTTGTCAACATCGGGATTGGATTTTTTAAGCTCACGGATAAGTTCCTTTGTCTCCTGACGTTTCGAGGTACCTTCGTCATTTTCAAGAGCTTCGGTAAATCTGCACGCACATCTGAGGAAAGAAAGTCCGTTATAGTCACGCCATGCAATGATATCCTCTTCCCTTATAAGGTAAAGCGGACGTATAAGCTCCATTCCGTCGTAGTTCGTGCTATGCAGCTTAGGCATCATTCCCTGTATCTGACCGCTGTGAAGAAGTCCCATGAGTAGTGTTTCAATAACATCATCATAGTGGTGTCCGAGAGCTATCTTGTTGCAGCCAAGCTCCTTTGCATAGCTGTACAGATATCCACGTCTCATTCTCGCACAGAGGTAGCACGGATTTTTCTCAACATTCTTCACTGAATTGAATATATGTGCCTCTCTGACTGTTATCGGAATACCGAGAAGTGCGGAGTTTTCTTCGATTCTCTTTCGATTCGCTTCATTGTAGCCCGGATCCATAACGAGATATTCCACCTCAAACTTAACCTTACTGTATCTGATAAGTTCTTTGAACAGCATTGCCATAAGCATTGAGTCCTTGCCGCCTGAAATACACACACAAACTCTGTCTCCGTCACGCAGCATTTCGTATTCTTTAAGAGCCTTTGTAAACGGACTCATCAGCGACGGATGAAACTTTTTCTGTATGCTTTCTTCGATTTTTCTACGTTTTTCGAGTATTTCTGTATTTTCCATGTATCATTCCTGCATATTTCTTAGTTTTACAGAGTAATTATACTATATCGGAGTCAATTATGCAATGCGGAGTGAAAATTCTTTATCGAACACTCAAAATACAACGGAGAATGCATGGGTCATGAAATAATTACAGTGCAAAACTGCCAAAATTTCGACAAATTGAATTTTTCTCAAAAAAACTATTGATTTCTCAAAAGTGACGTGTTATAATAAGGCAACTTCAAAAAAGCAAATCAAGATTATAGAGGCGCGATTTCATGAACAGTAGCCCTCCTGAGATACTCAAATATCTTGGACGGAGGTTGAAAGGCATGGTCGCCGAAGTCTGAATACGGTTTGAGCCGTTTTCTAGCTGGACGTTGGGAAAATATCTTAACGGCTGTCGCATATCATGTGCGGAGTGCTATTGTCGATTGCGTATGGATTTTTTCGTACTTTCAGCGGTCATGGCATTTCGTCACGATCGCTTTTTTGTATCTAAAAATTCATTATTTCGAGGTTCATCATGAATAGAATCACTTCTACCGTTCTCTCAGTTGCTCTTTCACTCACTCTCTGCACTTCCTTTGCTTCCTGTTCCTCCAGAGAAAAAACCGACATTTCGGGTGCAACAAATATCTCCGAACTTTCCGGTGCAACTCTCGGTGCTCAGACAGGTACATTCCACCTCACCGCTCTTGACCAGATTGATGGAATCACAAAGACTGACTATCCCGACTTTACAGACCTTCTTAACGCTGTAAAATCCGGTGCTATTGATGGTTACGTTGCTGAAGAACCCACAGCTTACGATGTATGCTCAAAGGATGACACCCTCGGATACATTTCATTCGTAAACAACGAAACAGGCTTCACCGCAACAGATGACCAGACAGGTATCGCAGTTGCGTTCAAGCAGGGTTCTGAAATGACCTCTACTGTAAATGAAATAATCGATGCTATTCCCCGTGAAACAAGAGAAGAGCTTATGCGTCAGATAGTTGAGATAAACACCGCTCCCGATGCCGCATATGCAAACGCTCTCGCACTTGAAATTCCCGAATCCGATGGTTCAAACGGAACACTCAAGGTTGCAATGGAATGTGCATACGCTCCTTTCAACTGGACTCAGACAAGTGACGCAAACGGTGCTGTTCCGATTGCAAACGCAAACTCCAATCTTTACGCAAACGGTTATGACGTTGTGATTGCAAGATACATCGCAGCTTCTCTTAACATGGAGCTTGAGGTTTACTCCTACGAATGGGACTCCCTCATCGCAGCAGTTCAGTCCGGTGCAGTTGATGCCATCGCAGCCGGTATGAGCCCCACAGCAGAAAGAGCAGAACAGGTAGACTTTACCAACTGCTACTATAACTCCAACCTCGTTATCATCTACAAGAAGTAATTTAACAACAGTATAAGGAAGAAATCATGCAATTTATCAGTGAAGTTATCGGCATTGTCAGAGATTACTGGCAGTACCTTCTCTCAGGCGTAGGCTACACCATGCTCATTGCACTGGTCGGTACCTTGGCAGGCTTTCTCATCGGTCTCCTGACAGGTGTTATCCGCACAGCTCCCGTATCAAAAAATACCGCAGTCCGCATTCTCCAGAAGGTAGTCAGCATCATCATCTCGGTTTATATTGAGATATTCCGCGGAACTCCTATGATGGTTCAGTCAATGGTCATCTATTGGGGATATGCGTTCCTCAACGGCGGAAATACACTTCCCCTCATCCCCGCAGGACTTTTCATCGTTTCTATCAACACAGGTGCGTACATGGCAGAAATAGTCCGCGGCGGTATCATTTCCGTTGATAAGGGTCAGCTTGAGGGTGCTTATTCCGTCGGTATGACTCACTGGCAGGCTATGGTAAAGGTCGTACTCCCACAGGTTCTCCGCAATATTCTCCCCTCCATTAGCAACGAGTTCGTTATCAACATCAAGGATACATCGGTTCTTAATGTTATCGGCGTTTCCGAGCTTTACTACATGGCAGGCGTTATAAAGAGAATCAACCTCCAGACATTCCAGACCTACACTGTTATCTGCGTGCTTTACTTCATTCTTACATTCACTATTACAAGAACACTTCGCTTCATAGAGACAAAACTTGACGGAGACAATGCATACACGATCTGCGGTTCAGGCTCTGACTCCGAAGCCGAGATCCACATCCAGCCGAAAGAGGAGATACCTAATGACTGAAATACTCAGACTTGAACATCTTGAAAAGAGCTTTGGAGACCATCAGGTACTCCGTGACATAAACCTCTCCGTAAACAAAGGCGATGTTATCAGCGTTATCGGCTCGTCAGGTTCGGGAAAAAGTACGATGCTCCGCTGTATCAACCTGCTTGAGGAACCGACAGGCGGTAAAATCATTTTTGAGGGAAACGACATTTCCGATAAAGCTCACAATGTAACTTCATATCGTGCCAGAGTCGGAATGGTATTCCAGCAGTTCAACCTCTTCAACAACATGAATGTCCTTGAAAACTGCGTTTGCCCTCAGATGACTGTACTCAAGAAATCCCGTGCTGAATCCGAAGCTACTGCAAAAGAATATCTTGCAAAGGTCGGAATGAGTGCATACATCAACGCAAGACCACGTCAGCTTTCAGGTGGTCAGAAACAGAGAGTTGCCATTGCACGTTCGCTTTCAATGCACCCGGATATAATCCTTTTCGACGAACCTACCTCCGCACTTGACCCCGAAATGGTAGGCGAAGTTCTTGAAGTAATGAAATCCCTTGCAAGTACAGGACTTACCATGATAGTCGTAACTCACGAAATGGGCTTTGCACGTGACGTTTCATCAAGAGTTATCTTTATGGACGGCGGAATCATTCTTGAGGATTCAACTCCCGAAGAAATATTCAATGCTCCGAAAGAACAGAGAACCAAGGAATTCCTTACCAGATACCTCAACGGCTGATATATAATATAATAAAAGGAAGAAAACTGTTTCACCAACGTATTTTACTATGTTTCGGCGGGACAGTTTTTCTTATCCATTCATGCGATATTAATATTTTGGTAACATTTTGGAGTTTAAAAAGGCAGCATGAGGTGTTATCATAAACCTTGTTATCTTAAATTGCAATTTAGATTTTCGAGGTCAGTATGAAAAAAGAAGGCACGATAATAATTCTGAACGGTGCATCCAGCTCAGGCAAATCTACTCTTGTCAGAAATCTTCAAAAGATATGGGACACTCCACTTTACAACACCTCTTACGATATAGTTGAAGGCTTTATGACTCCACACAATTACTTTGAAACCTACGAAGAAAAGGAAAAGGATTTTCTCGCAGTAATGTATCATACCGCTGCAGCTGTTGCAAAATCGGGTCGTGATATCGTTATTGACAACTGCCTTTTCGACACACAGAACATCTACGAAATGTCGTTCGATATAATGAAGGATTGTGACACTGTTTTTGTAAGAATAAAAATATCCGAAGAAACCCTTGCAAAACGTGAAAAGGACCGTGGAGACCGTATGATAGGTAAAGCTCTTTGGCAAAATAAACACCTCACTCCAAATGACGACTCAGCGTACGATATCATTGTTTCGACAGATGAACCAAGTGAAATCTGTGCCGCAAAGATAAAAGAGTTTATCGAATCCCGCCGTATATAAGTGCAGATTTTGTCAAATTTTGTTCATTTTTTTGTAAACCTTATTGTTTTCTTGAGCTGTGTATGTTATAATATGTCACGTGACAAATAATATTAAAATTATTTAGCTTAATTATGATTAATAACAATACGTTGGCTATAACAAGTGATTAACTTCATAGTAAATCGTCAATTTTTGTACCATTTTTTTTTGAAATTGCATTGTTTTAAAGCCAATGGTATGATATAATAAAAATTAGCTAATAAATTTATCCTATAAGGAGAAATCGCATGATCAATAATAAGAAAAACACCAAACTCGTTTCGATGCTTCTTGCTATTCTTATGCTTGCATCCGGCACTGTATTTGCAGGCTGTTCTGAAGGCGGTAACGAAGAAACAAAAACCCCCACAAAGGATACTTCATCTGAATCCGTATCTTCAGGTGAAACAACAGCAGACAGTGAAACAGAAGTCGAGACAACCGATGGACTTATCGGTCTTGAAGTTGGTTACGACTGGAAAGCCGGTGTATCTCAGAAGGACTACGGCGGAGCTGACTACACAATCCTCAACGGTAACACCGCTACTTGGTACTCCTACCTCACAATCACTTCAGAAGATATGACAGGTGAAGCTGTAAACGACGCAATTTACGAAAGAACTCTCCGTACAAACGAATTCCTTAACGTAAACATCGTTGAATCTCAGCAGGGCGGTTCTCAGGACGTTCTCAGAAAAGCAGTTACATCCGGCGTAAAGGACTATGACCTCGCTCTATGTACTCTTATGAACTGCTATGCTCTTGCAATCGAGGGTAACGTGCTTGAGCTTAACTCTCAGATTCCCGACCTTAACATGACAGGTTCATGGTGGGACCAGAACTCCATCAGCGACCTTACTATCAATGATAAGCTCTATTTTGTAACAAGTGACTTCGATACTACACGTTTCGACTCCATTCGTTCTCTCTACTTCAATAAGGATCTTATCAACGAGCTTAACCTCGAAAATCCTTATGATATCGTTGACAGCGGCAAGTGGACTCTTGATAAATTCTCTGAACTCGCTGAAAAGGCTGTATCCGACTCTGACGGTGACGGCGTTATGACCGACATGGACAGCTACGGTTACATCTGCTACGGCGAACTTGCAGGCGACCTTCTCTTCGCAGGTACAGGTCTTAAGTACATTGCCAAGGATCCCGAAACAGGTATGCTCGTTGATGGTACAACAACAGAAAAGACCATCGACGTTTACGACAAGATTCGCAAGATTCTCTGGGAAGGCAACACTACATTCGATGTAAGACAGTCCAGATATAACTCCTACCTCCGTGGTAAGGGCGAAAGAATCCAGGAAGAGCTGTTCACAGAAGGCAGAGTTCTCTTCTACTCCGAATGCATGGCATGGACAAGAGTTCTCCGTGAAATGGAAGCAGACTTCGGTGTTCTTCCTCCTCCGAAATATGATGAAGCTCAGGACAGATACTACTCCATCATGATC
>CAYTLG010000067.1:0-9897 GCA_964438725.1 uncultured Ruminococcus sp.
CCCGTAATGAATGAAAACGAGCTTGATATTCCAAAAATTATATCAACGCTCAAATATCTTGATGGACTATTCAATAAAAAGTATATCAATAAAGGAGATCGTGTAAAATGAAAAACTTTATGGGACGTAACTTTCTTTTAAAAAATGAAACTGCTCAGGTGCTTTTCCACAAATATGCAGAGCATCTGCCTATCATTGACTACCATTGTCATGTTTCTCCACGTGAGATAGCCGAGGACAAGCAGTATTCAAATCTCACTGAGCTTTGGCTTGGCGGAGACCACTACAAATGGAGAGCCATGAGAAGCTGCGGTGTTCCAGAAAAATACATAACCGGAGATGCCTCTGATTATGAAAAGTTCAAAGCGTATGCCGGATGTATGCCATATCTTATCGGAAATCCGCTGTTCCATTGGACACATCTTGAACTGAAGCGTTTCTTCGGATGCGGACTTATCCTTTCTCCTGAAACTGCAGACGAGATTTGGCAGCTCACCTCAGAAGCTCTTGCTGACCCCGGTATGAGTGTAAGAAATCTCATTAGAATGTCACGTGTAAAGGTCATCTGCACAACTGACGACCCAATTGACTCACTCGAATGGCATAAAATGCTTGCAGAGGACGATACATTCGACACACAGGTACTTCCTGCATTCCGTCCAGACAAGTGCTTCAATATAAACAAGCCGGGTCTTGAGGAATACTATACAAAGCTCAGTGAAACCAGTGGAGTACATATCAAGAACATTGCAACTCTCAAGGAAGCTCTCGTTAATCGTATAGATTATTTTGACTCGCTCGGATGTCGTACCGCAGACCACGGTCTTGACGAATTCCCGATGTTTGAAAAGCCCAATGAATATGCCGCTGACCGTGCATTGGAAGTCGCTCTTAATTCCGATGGAAAAGAAGTTACTCCCGAAATGCTCTGCCTGCTCAAGTGCGAAATGCTTTCATTCCTTGCAGGTGAGTATGCAAAGCGTGGTTGGGTAATGCAGCTTCATGCAGGTGTTTGCCGTAATGCAAATCCCGTAATGATGAAAAAGCTCGGTGCTGACAGTGGTTTTGACACTATCGGTTACACCAATGTAGATGGAATTACAGAGCTTCTGGCACTCATGGAAAAGCATGGAAATCTTCCCAGAACCATTGTTTATTCGATAGACCCTACTGCAAATGCTGCAATAGCAACTATGATAGGATGCTTCCAGACCTCGGAGGATGGATATCCCAAGGTTATGCAGGGTTCGGCATGGTGGTTTAACGACACTATCGACGGCATGGAAGCACAGATGAAGCAGCTTGCCAATGTAAGTGCATTCGGCAAATTTAACGGAATGCTCACAGACTCACGCAGCTTTACATCTTATCCAAGACACGAATATTTCCGTCGTATACTCTGCAATATCATCGGCGAATGGGTTGAGGAAGGACTCTATCCGTTTGACCCCGAGGCTCTTGCAACCCTTGTATGCGACATATGCTACAACAACACAAAGAACTTCTTCGGCTTTAAAGTCGATTGACACTAACTATCAAGGAATAAAATTTCAAACATGAATTTCATCAAAGCATTTAAGAAAAAATTTATCGGTGACAAAAACTTTTATAGAATACTCTGGATACTTGTACTTCCTCTGATTGTACAGCAGGGTATCACAAACTTTGTAAGCCTGCTCGACAACCTCATGGTGGGACGACTCGGTACTCTACAGATGAGTGCGGTGTCCATTTCAAACCAGCTTATTTTCGTTTTCAACCTTGCTATCTTCGGTGGTATCTCCGGTGCATCCATTTTCGGAACTCAGTTTTTCGGAAACGGTGACTTCAAGGGAATGCGTGACACGTTCAGATTTAAAATGATATTCTCCGTTGTCACATCCGTAATTGCCATACTTGTATTCGGATTTTTCGGTGAAGACCTAGTTATGGTATTCCTTAAAAGTGAAGCAAACACAGCTGCTGAAATAGAAGAAACTCTTTCGGAAGCTTGTGCATATCTTGACATAGCCATCATAGGGCTTATCCCCTTTGCAATAGTCCAGGCATATGCCGGAACTCTCCGTGAAACCGGCGAAACTGTCGCTCCTATGATTGCAAGTATTGCGGCTATCGTTGTAAACTTTACGTTCAATCTCATTCTTATATTTGGTTATTGCGGATTCCCTGCCCTTGGAGTTGCCGGAGCTGCTATTGCCACTGTAATGTCAAGATTTGTAGAGTTATTTGTCGTTATTCTTGCAACGCACCGCCACCCCGACAAATATCGCTTCATTGAGGGTGCATATAAGAGTCTACATGTTCCAATGCAGCTTGTTAAGCGTATTGCAATCACAGGAAGCCCTCTCCTTGTAAACGAAATTCTCTGGTCGCTTGGCACAACATTTATTAACACAAACTATTCATCCCGTGGACTTACTGTTGTCGCAGCTGCAAATATCACTTCGACAGCGTGGAACCTCTTCTGCGTCATCATGTTTGCTATGGGTTCTGCAGTCTCGATTCTTGTAGGTCAGAAGCTCGGTGCAGGCGATGAAGAAGGTGCTATTGATGTGGATAACAAACTCCTTTTCATCACGTTTGCATCTCATATTGCCATTGCACTTCTTGTAATTATAGCCGCTCCGTTTATTCCGCTGCTTTACAAGGTTGAGCCTGAGGTACAGTCGCTTGCTTCATCATTCCTTATGATAGCGGGTGCCTCACTTCCGATTCATGCACTTGTACACTGTATCTATTTTACAGTACGTTCCGGTGGTAAGACTGTTATCACATTTCTTTTTGACTCCGTATTCACATGGGTATTCCCCGCAATGATATCACTTTTCCTTTGTCGTTACATTGATGTCAGCATACTTTGGATATACTTCTTTGTTCAGTTCTGCGACGCTGTAAAGCTGTTCATTGGTATTCCTATGCTGAAATCTGGATTCTGGGCAAAATGCGTAGTTACCGATATCTCTGAAAAAGGAGAATAAAATGAGACTTTACATCAAGCAAGAATTTTTCACCTTTTTCGACTCATTTGATGTATACGACGAGGGTGAAAATACTGTTTTTACAGTTGAGGGTCAGTTTGCATTAACAAAGACCCTTGCTGTATATGACAATCACGAAAACGAAGTTGGCAGATTGGTTAGACGTGCGTTGTCATTCACTCCCACCTTTGATATTGAAATTGGCGGAATTGAAGTCGGTTCAATAAAGAAAGTATTTTCGCTGTTCACACCTGAGTTTGATATAGACTATATGAACTGGAGTGTCAGCGGAGATATGTTTGGATGGGATTACGATGTCACCGATTCAAGTGGTGATATTGTGGCACATATTTCAAAGGAACTTTTCAAATTTACAGACACCTACTGCATTGATGTCAGGGATGACAGAGACGTTCTTCACGTACTTCTTCTTGTACTGGCAATTGATGCGGAAAAAGCCTCAAAATAAGCTCAGTGCTTTATCACAGGAGTAATATTATGAATTTCAGACAGATACATCTAGACTTTCATACAAGCGAAAAGATAGACGGAATCGGTTCGGCTTTCTCTAAAGAACAATTCCAAGATGCACTTAAACGAGGACACGTAAATTCCATAACTGTATTCTCAAAGTGCCATCACGGATGGGCTTATCATCCATCCGAAGCAAACGAAATGCATCCCGGACTTAGCTATGACCTGCTTGGTGCGGAAATTGAAGCAGCTCACGAGATAGGAGTAAAGACACCCGTATACCTTTCCGCAGGACTTGATGAAAAAATGGCTCGCCGTCATCCCGAATGGCTCAGACGACCGAAAAATGATTCTATCGGTTGGGAGCATCCCGGATATCACGAGTTTTGCATGAACTCGCCCTATCTTGACTACCTCATCGCTCAGATAGAAGAAGTTGTAAGAAACTACGATTGCGATGGAATATTCCTTGATATCGTTGGTGTACGTACCTGTTGGTGCCAGAATTGTGTGAAAACTCTGCTTGACGAGGGAAAAGATCCTTACAATGACGAATACGCTCGTGAGCTTGGTGAGAGAGTATATGCAAACTACACCAGACGTGTACGTGAAGCGGTGGATAAAATAAAGCCCGGACTTCCCGTATTCAACAACAGTGGTCATATCAGACGTGGCAGACGTGACCTTGCTGATGTTGATACTCATCTTGAGCTTGAATCACTTCCGACAGGCGGTTGGGGATACGACCACTTCCCTCTTTCCGCTGCATATTCGAGAACGCTCGGCAAGAACTTCCTCGGAATGACAGGCAAATTCCACACAACATGGGGTGAGTTTGGCGGCTTCAAGCACCCGAATGCACTCCGCTACGAAGAAGCTCTTTGCGTTGCAAGTGGTGCAAAATGCTCGGTTGGTGACCAGATGCACCCCGACGGACACATGGATGAAGTTACATACGACCTTATCGGACAAGCATATGCCGAAATCGAAGAACGTGAAGAATGGCTTGACAATGTTCAGTCAGTGGCAGATATTGCCATACTTTCAGAAGAAGCCGTTGCAAACTACTGCGATATTCACCACATTCCTCACAGCGGACTTAATGGTTCCGATGCCGGTGCAGTACGTATGATGCTTGAGGGAAAGTTCCTCTTTGATGTTATTGATACTGAAACTCTCTGCTCCGACGAGTGCAAAAAATACAAGCTTATAATTCTTCCCGACAGCGTAAGGCTTGACGAACATTTGGAAAACGGTATCAAGTCGTTCGTTAAAGCAGGAGGCCGCATTCTTGCAACAGGTGAGAGTGGACTTGGCTATGATGATACATTCAAGCTCGACATCGGATGCACATACAAAGGAGAAAGTAAATTTGCTCCGGTATATTTCCGTCCGAAATTCGATATGGGTGTACTCGGAAATACTGCATATGTAATTTACTCAAAGGCATATGATATCGAATGCACAGGCGAATGTGTTGTCGAGCGTGAGAATCCTTATTTCAACAGAAGTACCTTCGCTTTCTCCTCACACCAGCATACTCCTAATGACAAATCCACACGCTTCCCTGCAGCAACTATCGGTAGTGATGGTGCATATATATCATCAAAAATATTCGATGAATATGCGACAAAGGGCAGCCTTATAACAAAGCTGATTGTTGTTCATGTAATAGATATGCTGCTCGGTGACAAGAAAACTCTCTCGACAAATCTTCCGGCACAGGGCGTTGTAACCCTTATGGAACAGCCTGCGAAAAACAGACTTGTCAATCATATTCTTTATGCCTCCCCAGTAAGACGTGGAAACGGTATTGAAGTTATCGAAGATATTCTTCCGATATACAACACTGCTGTTGCTCTGCGTACAAACAAGACTCCGAAAAAGGTTTATCTCGCACCCAAAAGAGTGGATATACCTTATACATATGAAAACAGTATACTTTCTTACAGCATTGATAAATTTGAATGTCATGCTATGGTAATTATCGAATTCTGACACACTTCCCCGATGGTAAAAAACTATCGGGGATTTTTATTTTTTCGGAGTGTATTATATTGATATGACGTGATTCTTATGTTATAATATCGTTGACACCTACATTTTATATAAATGGAATAAATTATGATAAACAATTTACCCGTATACCTTGCAAAATGTCCCGACTATGACGAAGCACGTTTGACTGAGCTTATCAGAAACGCTTTTCGTGAGCTTGGAATTGACGAAAAGACTATTGGAGGAAAAAAAGTTCTGATAAAGCCAAATCTTGTTCTGGCAAAGGCTCCCGATCATGCCGCAACAACTCATCCCAGTGTTATAAAGGCAGCCGCAATTGTTCTGAATGAACTTGGAGTTGAATCTATTATTGCGGCAGATTCACCCGGAGGCCCGTATAACTCGGCTTCCATATCAACTGTATACAAAACCTGTGGGCTTAACGACATCGGACTTGATTTTCTCAAGCTGAACAGCGACTGCTCATTTGAAACAGTTCACACTGATGGAGTAAAACTAAAAACTCTGCACATGATAAAGCCGTTTATCGAATGTGATGTTATTGTTGACATATGCAAGCTGAAAACACACACGCTTACCGGTATGAGCTGTGCTACTAAAAACCTGTTTGGGCTTATTCCCGGAGTTGAAAAGTTCGAGATGCACTCAAATTTCCCGCACATTGAGGACTTTTCGGAAATGCTCGTAGACCTTAATGCTCTTGTGCTACGTGAAAAAGAGTTTATTGCAATATGTGATGCCGTTGTCGGTATGGAAGGAAATGGCCCGTCATATGGTACTCCCAAAAAAGCTGGACTTCTTATGCTGTCACGTTCGCAGTTCTCTATGGATATTATAGCAGAACACATCCTTGGCTGCGACGGCAACGTATTACATCTTGATGTGGCAGCCAACCGTGAACTTGTAGCTCGTTCATGGAGTGAGATACCTCTGCTCGGTGAGGCTGAATGTCCTGTTTTAAATTTCAAAAGACCCGATACGGACGCAGGAAAATTTCTGAGAAATCTTCCAAACATATTCGGTGGACGGCTTGCCGCATTCTTTGAAACAAAACCGCACGTAAACAAAAAGAAATGTGTAGGTTGTGGAGTATGTGCAAGATCATGTCCCCGCCATACAATTACAATAGAAAAGAAAAAAGCTGTTATTCATAGGGAAAACTGCATAAAATGCTACTGCTGCGGAGAGCTTTGTCCCATTGGAGCAGTTGATGCAAAGCAGAATCCTCTGATAAAACTGATACACTGACATGAAAAAAACTATAAAAGCTAATGCTAAAATTAATCTCTACCTTAATGTAGGTGAAAAACGTGAGGATGGATATCACGAAATCGAAAGCATAATGCAGGAGATATCCCTTTTTGATGAGATAACACTGTATCTCACCGAAAACGGAACTGATGAAAACGAAATCGTGCTTACATCGAATAATCCTCGTGTTCCGCTCAATGAAAAGAACATCGCATACAAATGTGCCGCAGCTTTTCTTGTACATAGAGGGCTTAACGGATACTGTGTTGAGATATACATAGGAAAGCACATACCAATAAGCGGTGGTTTGGCAGGCGGTTCAACTGACGGTGCCGCTGTACTCAAGCTGTTGAACGAAATGACAGGAGCAGTGCTTACTACATCTGAATTATGCTCAATTGGTGCAAAGATCGGTGCTGACATCCCGTTTTGTATAGTCGGAGGATGCTCAATTTGCCGTGGAATCGGAGAAAAGCTGACATCACTCTCCCCCAAAAAGCCGAGATATTACGTTCTTGTTGTCCCATCGGGTCATGGTGTATCTACTCCACAGGCTTACGCTATGCTTGATGAAACTGAGCTTCATGCTCCCTGCAATGCAAGTGATTTGATATACGATATTGGTGAAGGCAACATACCCACTGTACTTTATAATGCATTTGAAGCTGTAATACTTCCTCAGCGTCCTATGGCACAGTCTATTAAGGAAAAACTGGTAACGCTTGGTGCGGACGGAGTTATGATGAGCGGAAGTGGCCCCACTGTATTCGGGCTATTCTATGACAAAAACACACTGAACAAAGCAAAAGATGAACTTAATGCGTCAGGAATCAGGTCGTACTCCTGTAACGCTTTGATATAAGAAAGGAAACTATCATGAAAAAAGTCTGCATCTCCAAAGGATGGCGGCTGAACGCACCCGGAACAAACGGATGGATAGATGTTGACCTTCCGAATGACTACTCTATCACTCAACCCCGTGACAGAAATGCGGCAGGTGGTGCTCCAAACGGATTTTTTGTTGGAGGAAAAGGAACATACACAAAAGATATTGAGCTTGCAAGTGAACACTACATTCTCGATATTGATGGTGCTTATATGTGGGCGAGTGTATCCCTTAACGGATATCATCTCATTATGCACCCACACGGCTACACGCCATTACTCGTTGACCTTACAAAACGCAAGAAAAACGGTATCAACAAGCTAACAATATCGACAGATGACCACCAGCTCTCAACAAGATGGTACTCCGGTGCGGGAATCTATCGTGATGTATATCTCTGGCACGGTGGAGACATTCGCATAGAGCCGTGGGATGTATTCGTTACAACTCCAACGCTTGACACTGCTGTTGCCTCTTATGAGATAAGCTCTGACCGTGACACGGACGTTATTGTTGTGGCTGAAATACTTGACGGTGGACGAGCTATTCAGGCACGAACCGTTTCAGTAAGTCTCAAAGCAGGAGAAAAAACTCCGGTTAAGATTGAATTTGACATAAATGGTGCTCACACATGGGACGCTGACGACCCGTATCTCTATGTACTTAGTACAAAGATTATTGAAAACGGTAAATCTGTCGAAACTGACAGCACTAAATTCGGCGTAAGAACTGTGACCGCCGATGCGGAACATGGTCTGCTTATTAACGGAAAATCAGTAAAACTTCGTGGTGGCTGCATACATCATGACCATGGCGTTCTTGGTGCTGCCGACTATCCCGCTGCCTGCCGACGCAAGCTGACAAAGCTCAAGAATGCAGGATTCAATGCGGTCAGAATCGCTCATAATCCTCCGTCAACACTTCTTATGGAAATATGTGACGAGATAGGTATGTATGTTATGGATGAAGCCTTTGACTGTTGGAGACAATATAAGCGTGGTGACTTCAACTACAACATATGGTTTGATGACTGGTGGGCAAGAGATATTGCGGCTATGGTTCAACGTGACAGACGACATCCATCCGTTATATCATACTCTATTGGAAATGAAATACCTGAAAGCTATGGTGCTACCGATGGTGATGAATGGTCTGCACGTCTCGCTGAAGAAATTAAGAAATACGACACTACAAGACTCACAACCTCTGCTACATGTGAGATGAGCGGTGCCGAAAGATGGGCTGACATGACTGAGGGATACTTCGCACCACTCGACATATGTGGATATAACTATATGTATCGGCGATACGAGCGTGACCATGAACGATTCCCCGAAAGAGTTATGTGGGGTTCTGAAACTCATGCATTGAGATTCTATGAATCATGGGAAAAAGTCAAAAACAACAGCTATGTTATCGGTGACTTCACATGGACTGCATACGACAACCTCGGAGAAGCCGGAACAGGTCGCTCATTATGGGAAAGAGACGGCATAATTAACGGAATAAGCCTTGCAGAATATCCGTGGCGTTCGTGCTATCAGGGTGACTTTGACCTTTGCGGATACCGCCGTCCTCAGTCATACTTCCGTGAAGCTGTATGGCTCGGAGGAACTGAACCGAAAATATTCACCACACATCCCGAACATTACGGAGAAAAATTCACAGGAACTGCATGGCATTGGTACGACGTTCTTGACACTTGGACTTTTGATGACAAATACATAGGAAAGCTCGTCAAGTGTGAAGTTTACACTGATGCAGACACAGTGGCATGGTATGTAAACGACAAACTCGTCGGTGAAAGCAAGACTGAAAAAGCAATATCAACACTCGACATACCGTATGAAAAAGGAACTATCTCTGTTATAGCATACAAAAACGGCATTGAATGCGGTCGTTCATCACTTCACACAGTAGGAAATCCTCATTCAATAAAGATAGAGCCTGAAACTGATATAATTAAGGCTGACGGACGTGACCTTTGTTACTTCGACATAACGGTTACTGACGAAAACGGCGAGAGAGTTCCGGATTCAAAGGTTGAGCTTACCTGCATTGTAGATGGTGCGGAACTTCTCGGTGTATTCTCCGGTGACCCTAAAAATGAGGACAGCTATGGCTCTGACAAATGTCACGCATTCGAGGGACGTGCTGTCGCAATTGTAAAGACAAAGAACAAGGGCAAAGTAACTCTCACTGTCGGCTCACAGAAGATTTACTCTGCAAAAGCTGAAATCACCGCTGAATGATTTAAAGAAAGGAATACAAAAATGGCAGAAACTATCA
>CAYTLG010000068.1:0-9890 GCA_964438725.1 uncultured Ruminococcus sp.
GCTATGATATGATAACATTAGGTTTGACAAAACGCATATTTTTATGATATAATACACACGAGTATTTTCAGGAAGGAGTCATGTCATGGAAAGAGAGTATTTTCGAAATATTATCGGAAACGAAAAAATCAAAAAAATCATCGCACATGACGCTCCTCGCGGAAGAACTGCTCACGCATATATAATTGAGGGTGAGGTTGGCTCAGGTCGGCACTCTATTGCTCTCGAAATATGTGCCTCACTCGTATGTGAAAACAAAAATGACAGCTCGTATCCCCTTCCTTGTGGTGAATGCGACTCTTGTAAAAGAATACTCGGCAAGGTTTCGGCTGACGTTTTGCATCTTCACAAGCTCGAAGATAAGGCTTCAATCGGAGTTGACGAAATACGCCCGATAAAAGAATCTCTTTATATCGCACCGAACGATGGTGACAAAAAATTCTACATAATATCGGATGCAGATACACTTACTCCAGCCGCACAGAATGCACTTCTTCTTCCGATAGAAGAACCACCGGAATATGTCACGTTTTTCCTGATATGCGAAAATTCCGCTTCACTTCTTGAAACCGTAAGAAGCAGAGCTCCTGTTCTTCGCACAGAGAAATTCTCATCTACATTTATCGAAGAATATCTCAAAAGCAAATATAAGAATCCCGATAAAAGCAAGCTCTCATACGCCTCCGCACTTTCAAACGGAGCTATCGGACGTGCTGTACAGCTTTACGAAAACGGTGATTCCGAAGCAAAACTTTACAGAACGGCGGAAACACTCGTTGAGCTTATTCTTACCTCAAAAACATCGGATTATCTCGTCTTTATACGGAATAATCTTCCGAAAGAAAGAGCGGATATTTGCGAAATACTTTCACTTATGAGAAATGCGGTACGTGATATAATTGCCGACAAGAAAAACGGTGAGCATATCTTTTATGCCGAAATACCCGAATTTACAAAAAAAATCTCAGCCAGACGTTCACTTGAGCTGTACACGGCTCTAACTCAGGCTGAGGATGACATAAACGCAAATTGCTCTGTAAATACGATACTAACCGCACTGATCGGAGCATGATAAATCAACAGGAGCATATACTAATGGATAAAGAAAATACAATTTCGGTTGAAATACCTGAGTCGGGAGAGATCGAAATTATCGGAATTAAATTCCGTGATGCAGGAAAGGTGTACTTCTTCTCACCGGCAGGAATACAGTTCAGTGCAGGTGACTTCGCAGTAGTCGAAACCGCACGTGGAATAGAATACGGATACGTAGCTCAGGGAAACTCCATGACTGACGTATCAAAGATAGTTCCCCCGCTTCGTGCCGCTATCAGAAAGGCAACCGACGAGGACACCGCAAAATACGAAGAAAACAAGCGTCTTGAAGCTGAAGCGTTTGAAATATGCAAGCAGAAAATATCAGAACAGAAGCTCGGTATGAAGCTCATTAATGCGGAGTACACTCTTGATAACAGTAAATTGCTGTTCTACTATTCCGCAGAAATGAGAGTTGACTTCCGTGAGCTTCTCAAGGTTCTTGCACCCATCTTCCACACACGTATTGAACTCAGACAGATAGGTATACGTGACGAAGCAAAGATGCTCGGCGGTCTTGGAGTATGTGGTCAGCCACTTTGCTGTTCACGGTTCCTCTCCGACTTTGTTCAGGTATCTATAAAGATGGCCAAAGAACAGAACCTTTCACTCAACTCTTCTAAGATATCAGGTGCTTGCGGTCGTCTCATGTGCTGTCTCAGATATGAACACGAAACTTATGAAGCAGAGCTTGCAAAAACTCCGCCTGTTGACTCAACAGTAAAAACTGCCGATGGAGTTGGAACTGTCACCGAAATATCCCCTCTCCAGGGAACAATAAAGGTCAAACTTCCCGATGGTAACATCAAGCAGTACAACCGCCGTGACGTTATCAGAGTAAAGGCTGTTCCGAAAGATGAAGCCGCCAATCAGGAAAAATAAACCCGATTTTCCACCAATTTCCGTTTTGAGCAAAAATTTATCTGCAAATACAAAAATTTTTCAAAGAAATTTATAAAAAACTATTTAATTTATCTCAAAGATGTGTTAGAATAGGTATATCTTAAACAGGGAGGTTTTAATCATGGCATACAAAATTACTGACGATTGCATCGGTTGCGGCACTTGTGCTTCCGAATGTCCTGTAGAAGCTATTTCCGAAAAGGACGGCAAGTACGTTATCAACGCTGACGAATGTCTCGAATGCGGTGCTTGTGCGGGCGTATGTCCCGTTGACGCTCCGAAGCCTGAAGAATAATCTTATATTAGGTTATTGAAAAGGCAAGCGGCAGAAATATGTCGCCGGTATAGCATAACATAACCCAAAAATGGGAGACGGCGGATTTTTCGTTTGTCTCCCATTTTCAGTATTATAAATTGCCCTATGAAAGGTATTTTTGCATGACCGACAAACCAATATACGACAGTGAGACCGAAAGACTTGATGAAATAAACGAATCTCTTTCACTGATACAGCTGAAACGTGGACTCACCTTCGGAACGGACAGCTATTTTCTTGCGGCATTCTCACGCTCAAAGCCCAGTGGAGTATGCGTTGAGCTTGGCGGAGGTACAGGTGTAGTGTCACTTCTTGCTGCCTCACGAAAGAAATATAAAAAGGTGTATTCCGTTGAAATACAGGAGTATTTTGCTGATCTCATTAGAAGAAATGCCTCGCTGAATGGACTTGATGATGTAGTATCACCTTTGTTCAAGGATATCAGAGCCCTCTCTGTAAGCGATATCAATGGCGAATGCGACTCAGTTCTGTCAAATCCACCGTACATGAAGGCGGATTCAGGCAAACAGAACGGTTCAATTGAGATGAACACCGCACGTCGTGAAGAAAACGGTGGGATTGATGAATTTTGTTCCTGTGCCTCACGACTTCTCAGATACGGCGGTTATTTTACTGTTGTATATCGACCGGACAGAGCGGCAGAACTGTTTTATTCAATGAAAAAAAACGGTATCGAACCCAAACGTGCCGTTATCCTTTATCCCACAACAAGCTCAAAACCGTGCCTTATTCTCGTGGAGGGAAAGAAAGGTGCCGCTGAGGGAATAGTATTCGCACGTCCGCTCATAATATATAAGAACGGAAGCGAATATTCCGACGATATGCAGGCTGTGTACGACAGTTTTTCCCTTGAGCATTTATTTTAACAGCCAGAATCGGAGGAATTATGAGCTGCAAAAAGAAAAGAAATATATCAACAGAAGATAAAAATGCCGTTATCGGTGGAGTTCTTTATCTTGTCGCAACACCGATAGGAAACCTTGCCGATATATCCGAAAGAGCATTGAAAGTGTTATCCGAAGTAGATTTTATCGCCGCAGAGGACACAAGAAATACCGGCTCCATGCTTCAGAGATTTGATATATCAAAACCTATGGTAAGCTATTTTGAGCATAACAAGCGTGAACGTGGCGAAATAATAGCAGACCGACTTGAAAACGGTGAGTCCTGTGCTTTGGTAACAGATGCAGGTACTCCCGCAATCAGTGACCCCGGCGAAGATATCGTGCGTCTCTGTGCAGAGCGTGGTATTCCGGTAAGCAGTATTCCGGGATGCTGTGCCGCAATAACCGCTCTTACCCTATCGGGACTTCCCACATCAAGATTTGCATTTGAGGGATTTTTATCTACGGCAAAAAGTGAGCGAAACGAAAGACTCACGGAACTGAGCGATGAAGTGCGTACAATGATATTCTATGAAGCTCCGCACAAACTCAGAGTAACTCTTGCCGACCTTTATAAATACTTCGGCGACAGAAAAATCTCACTCTGTCGTGAAATTACAAAGCTGAATGAAGAAGTTTGCCGAACCACATTATCGGAAGCAATAAAAATATATGAAGAAAAAGAACCAAGGGGAGAATATGTTCTGATAGTCGGCGGTGCTGAAAAGAAAAACTCGGCTGTCGAATATCCGGAAGACCCCGTTGAACACGTAAAAGCCCTTATGGACGAGGGAATGTCAAAAATGGATGCGGTAAAAGCTGCCGCAAAGCTGCGTGGTCAAACCAAAAACGATATATACAAGTTAGTGCTTGATATTTAAATAAATTTCACCTGCCAACGGCGGAAAGGATCAGACATGAAAATCGGACTTACCAGTTACAGTATGAATAACTACATCTGCGGAGGACTTATGACCGTTCCTGAAGTCATGCGTTTCGCAAAGGAAAAGGGAGCTGAACACATAGAGCTTGTTCCCTTCGGCTTTACCCTTCACGATGACAAAACAGGCGAATTTAACAAGCCCCTTATTAAAGAAATTCTTGAAACATCTGCAGAACTCGACCTCCCTCTCTCAAACTATGCGGTTCTCGGTGATCTTCTCAAATTAGACCTTGACGAAAGACACGCAGAGGTTGAAAGACTCAAGAGACACATTGATGTTGCGGCAAAGCTCGGTCTGAAGTTTATGCGTCATGACATTTCTTCATTCCGTCGTCCCCTCGAATCAAATACTCCCATAGCGTTTGAACGTGAATTCCCCATCGCAGTTGAAACCTGCCGTGAGCTTGCCGATTATGCCGCACAGTTCGGTATCACTACACTTGTTGAAAACCACGGCTTCTTCGTAAATGGTTCCGACAGAGTTATCAGACTCATTAACGCCGTTGAAAGAGACAACTTCGGACTTCTTCTCGATACAGGTAACTTCATCTGCGTTGATGAAAACACTACCGTTGCCGTAAAGAAGTGTGCATCCATCGCAAAAATGGTTCACCTCAAGGACTTCTACATCAGAAAGGCTGACCGTCTCACAGGTAACGGTGGTCTATTCCGCTGCGACTCAGGTTCATGGTTCTCCTCCAACTCAGGTGAATATATGCTCCGTGGTTCCATCCTCGCTCAGGGTGACCTTGATGTATGGAGCACACTCAGCCTTATCCGTGATGCAGGTTATGATGGATATGTTTCAGTTGAATTTGAAGGCATGGAAGACGGAAAAATCGGTAGTGAAACAGGTATGGAAGCTGCAAGATACATTCTCGCAAATGCGTGAGTTTCTTAGCATGAGGTATCGTCATGGTTCAGAATGTTTTATTCATCGTCTGTGACCAGCTTAGATATGATTCTATCGGTTACAGCTCACGTTTTACAAACAGAAAAGCTCCTCTGACCCCGAACATTGACGCTCTAGCAGAGGAAGGTCTGTTCATGAAGAATGCATATACTCCCCTTCCCGTTTGTGCTCCGTCACGTCAGGCAATGCTTACAGGAGTTCAGCCCGATTCGATAGGTGCATTATTCAATTATAACTTCATCAAAACCTCAGGTGCAGACCCAAGCGTTCCCACATGGGTATCGGAATTGAGAGATGCTGGTTATAAATGTGCATTTTCAGGACACTGGGATGCTTCTCCTATGGGAAACGAAACAGCGTTCGGTTACACATCAATATTCGATAACGCAGCTTACAACAAAGAAATTTCCGAAAAATACGGCAGTATCTCATATACAGGCAGCTGGTTCGGCTGCTCAAATCCCATCCAATTCGAGGATACAAAAACATACCGCATATGCTCATCAGCCGCTGACTTTATAAAAGAAAACGCAAGCTCACCGTGGCACGTATGGGTTGATATCACTGACCCGCATTTACCGTGCCGTCCGAGCAAGCCGTATGATACAATGTACGCTCCCGAAGATATGCAGGAGTGGGACGGTTTCGGCGATACTCTTGAAGGCAAGCCGTACATTCAAAGAAAACAAATCGAGAACTGGCACCTTGAGGGCAAGCAGTGGTCGGATTTCGCCCCGACTGTCGCACGATATTTCGGAATGATAACTCAGACCGATGCTTCTATCGGAATGTTGATAGATGAGCTGAAAGCAAGCGGTCAGTACGACAACACGCTGATAATCCTGCTAGCAGACCATGGAGACACCTGCGGAAGCCACGGAATGATGGACAAGCATTATATACTATACGATGATGTCGTTCATGTACCGATGATAGTACGCTCTCCCGACCTCGGTCATGCAGATGTTGATGCATTCGTTTCTTCATCACTTGATGTTGCACCTACTGTTGAAAAACTTCTCGGAATTGAAGCTCAGAGCAAGCGTCATGGACGTTCTGTAACCGAAGAAAACGTGGACTATGCAGTATTCACATCAAACGGTCAGCAGTTCGGACTCTTCACACAGCGTGGTATCCGCACAAAAGATTACAAATACATTTGGAATCTCACGGATGTTGATGAATTCTATGTTTTATCCGATGACCCGGGTGAAAAGATAAACCGTGCCTCATGCCCAGAATATAAGGAAACAATGCGTGAACTCGGTGCTTTGCTTCTTGAAGAACTCAAGAGACGCGGTGACCCGTTTGCCTCTGATTGGGTGTCATGGCAATGCGGTCGTGGTGAGTGATTTCCGCTCAGAAGAACATAGTTTTTTGAGATTTTTTGAACGATACATACATTACATTGTCATAATTTGACAATTTTTACTCAATCGGCGGATTTTTTACTGTTGATTTAGCATATCAGAAACGTCTTGTAAAAAAGGCGTTTTTCTGTTATAATTTGATGAGCGGTATCTTTTTGTCTTTACCGCCGATATTCATATAAAAACAAAGGAGTGCTGCTTGGAAATGAAAACTTTATTCAAAAACGGTCATGTATATATTACGGATGCTCGAATGTTTCTGAGCAGAGACGTTCTTGTCTGCGACGGATACATCGAAGGAGTATATTCACCTAATGAAGCTCCCGAAGCTGACGAAACAGTGGACATTAGCGGCAAGTACCTCCTCCCCGGACTTGTGGACATACACACTCACGGCAGAGACGGTCATGACTTCAATAAAATTGACGACAATGCTGTAAGTGAAATGAGACGTTCGTATGCTCTCGCAGGTACTACGACCGTTATGGCTACTCTTGCCTCCGCTGAAATTTCGGAGCTGTATCATTCAGCAGAAGTAATAAACAGAAATCGCTCGGCTGAAAACGGACTTGCGACACTTTGCGGAATCCACCTTGAGGGAAGATATCTCAATCCTAAGAGACGTGGAGCACACAATCCCGAATATCTCGCACCGCTTGACGCTAATGAGCTTGAAGAGCTTGCAAAGGCATTTCTTCCGACTCCTCTGCATATTTCCGCTGCGTTTGAGCTTGACACCGACATGAGCTTTCTAAAAAAGGCAAAGTCACTCGGAGCTACCTGCTCACTTGCACACAGCGATGCTACCTGTGCCGAAGCCGTAAATGCTGTCGCAAACGGAGTAAATTCATTCACTCATACATTCAACGCAATGCGTCCGATACACCACAGAGAACCCGGAAACATGATAGCATCTTTACTTTGTGATAATGCTTACTCTGAATTCATCTGTGACGGAGAGCATTCTGACCCGGCTATGATAAAGCTGGCGTACCGTGCAAAGCCTCACGACAAGATGATTCTTATCACAGACTCACTTGAAGCTGCCGGATGTCCCGACGGTGAATACTCAATAGCAGGACTTCCCGTATATGTAAAAAACGGACGTGCCGTAAACAGCGAGGGAGCTTTGGCAGGAAGTACACTCGACCTTTTCACAGCAATAAAGAATTTTATGAGCTTCACAGGTGCCACACTTGAGGAGACAATTCCAATGGCAACGGCAAATCCCGCTCGTCTCATCGGAGTAGATGATGTTTGCGGTTCAATAAAGACAGGCTGCCGTGCCGACTTCATTACCGTTGATAACATTACCGCTCCCGTACTCGGTGAGGTATTTGTCTGCGGCAATAAAATTTGATAAATTAAGGAGGCATGATCGTGCTAACGCCTAAAAAACGGATGCACGGTCGATATTATGGCTGAAAAATATTATATAACCACTGCGATTGCATATGCATCCGCAAAACCCCATTTCGGAAACACATATGAAATAATCGCAACAGACGCTATCGCAAGATACAAGAGACAGCGTGGATACGATGTTTTCTTCTGCACCGGTACAGACGAACATGGTCAGAAAATCGAACTTAAAGCTGCTGAAGCAGGTATAACACCCAAGGAATATGTTGATAAGACTGCCGGTGTTATCCGTGAAATCTGGGATGCAATGAACACATCCTACGACTACTTTATCCGTACAACAGACAAGAACCACGAAGAAACCGTTGCTAAGATATTCAAGAAGTTCTACGAAAAAGGCGATATCTACAAGGGCTGCTACGAAGGCTGGTACTGCACTCCCTGCGAATCCTTCTTCACAGACAGCCAGCTCGTTGACGGCAAATGCCCCGACTGCGGACGTGAAGTACACAAGGCTAAGGAAGAAGCATATTTCTTCAATATGTCCAAGTATGCCGACCGCCTTATGCAGTATATCGAAGATCATCCCGAATTTATCATGCCCGAAGCAAGACGCAAGGAAATGGTAAACAATTTCTTAAAGCCCGGTCTCCAGGATCTCTGCGTTTCCAGAACCAGCTTTAAGTGGGGTATTCAGGTTGATTTCGACCCCAAGCACGTAGTTTATGTATGGCTTGATGCTCTTACCAACTACATCACCGCTCTCGGATATGATCCCGACCTTGAAGTACAGAGCGAAAACTTTACAAAATACTGGCCTGCCGACGTTCACATCATCGGTAAGGACATCATGAGATTCCACTCAATATACTGGCCTATATTCCTCATGGCTCTCGATCTTCCTCTCCCGAAGCAGATATTCGGTCATCCGTGGTTCAACTTCGGTACAGACAAGATGTCAAAGTCCAGAGGAAACGTAATCTATGCCGACAAGCTCGCAGAAAAGTTCAGTGTTGACGGTGTTCGTTACTATGCACTTGCAGAAATGCCCTATGCTTCCGATGGCTCCATCACTCATGAAGCTGTTATCGGCCGCTACAACACAGACCTTGCAAACAACCTCGGCAACCTTGTAAACCGTACCGTTGCAATGACAAAGAAATATTTCGGCGGAGTTATTCCCACACCTCACGGTGAAGAAGGAACAGATGCTGAACTCAAGGCTACCGTTGCACAGTGCGTAAAGAGCTTCGGCGAAAACATGGATACCTTCCACATTGCAGACGCTTGTGCAGACGTATTCACAATGCTCAAGAGAGCTAACAAGTACATCGACGAAACAGCTCCGTGGACACTCGCAAAGTCAGAAGAAACAAAGGAAAGACTCGAAACCGTTATCTACAATCTCCTTGAAACAATACGTATAGGCGGTGTTCTTCTCGCCTCCATCATTCCTCAGACCGCAGACTCCATCTTTGCTCAGATAGGCACAGACAAGCGTGACTACGACAGCACAGCAGTATTCGGCGGACTCGAATCAGGCAAGGAAGTAGGAGAGGCAAAGCCCCTGTTCCAGCGTATCGACGAAGAAGAATTCCTCAAGGAAGCGGAAGCCGAACATCAGGCAGCACTCAAGGCTCTTGCAGAAGCTGAAAAAGCCGCTCAGAAGCCCGAAAAGCCCGAAGGTATCGCTCAGATAGGTATCGATGACTTCATGAATGTCGAGCTTAGAACCGCTCAGATAACAGCTTGCGAAAAGGTTACGAAGGCTAAAAAGCTCCTCAAGCTCACAATCGACCTCGGATACGAAACTCGTACTGTTGCCTCCGGTATTGCAAAATTCTATGCACCCGAAGACCTCATCGGCAAGAAGATAATCGTTGTTGCAAACCTCAAGCCCGCTGTTCTTTGCGGAATTGAATCTAACGGTATGATACTTGCTTCAGGTGAAGAAACAGTTCGTGTTGTATTCCTTGATCCCGCAACACCTCTCGGAGAAAGAGTAAGATAATGCTCTTTGACGCACACGCACATTACGATGATGAGCGTTTTTCGGAGGAGTTTGAAAACGGTACAGACGGAG